>JAIOQY010000120.1 GCA_021108435.1 Candidatus Aegiribacteria sp. | reverse complement strand
TGGCGATTTTCTCCGCTTCAGCCCACATAGCTCTTTCTCTGACAACAAATTCTCTGCCATTAGCAGATATTCTGTTCAAGCGTGAAATGGACATACTCAATATGGACGAGATGCCGCCAGCTATACCGGAGATGGATCTTGGTACCAGAAGACCGGTCACACCGTCATCCACGTTCTCGATAAAACCGCCCTGATTAACAGCTATTACCGGGCACCCGCATGCCATGGCTTCAATCGGTACCAATCCGTATGGTTCGTTCTGAGCTGCACAGACAACGGCGGTTGCGTTTCTATACAGCCCGATGAGTTCTCTGTCCTGAATTCCCTGAAGAATGCGCAGATTTACATGACACCTTTTTGCGAAGGTCATGAGTTTCTCAGCATATTTGCCAGTACTTCTGTCGGCGACCACAATAAGTTCGAGATGGTCATCTCCGGGGATCTTTTTAAGCGCTTCAATTATCAGGTGATGACCCTTGAACGGAGATAGGGCTCCGACGGATAGAAAAAAGGAACTCTGCCTTTGCCGGTCTCCGGGGGAGAATATCTCAGCATTGATTCCCGGACGGACAATAAAAGGTTCCCTTCCATAAATTGACGCGATTCTGGGACTCATGAAAGACGAATTGGCAATAAGAATATCCGCAGACCTGGCTGCTTTCAGGTCCATTCGCTTCTCCCTGCGGAGAACAGGCAGAATCAGGAGATCCGTCAGCCTGTTTCTGGATTTGGAAAGGTTCTTCTCATAAAGGCTTCTTGGGAATTCATGACACATATAGACCGTTGGAGAGGATACCTGAAAAAGAAGCGGAGGAGCGGAGACAACCATCGATGAGCAGGAAAAGACTGCATTTACTTCATCCCTTTCCATCTCTCCCGCCACGGAAGAACAAAGGCTGGTAAAGGCGGACAGCTTTTTCCACAGTAGATAAGGGGCGAAGATTTTTTCCCGCGGACTCAGACTTCTACTTTCCGGAAAGGGGTGAACATTCAGAGGCACTCCGGCATCGGGACTAAGAACAGCTGATCCTTCAGGGAAGTGAATTGACCATCTGAATCTGTTCCTGAGGTTGAATATATGCTGACCGGCAATCCGCACAGCCCCGCCTGTTGGCAGGTTATGAAAAAAACCGACTTTCAGCATGCAAGCCCCCTTCGTTATACATTCTTCGAAGGAATATCATATACCGTGTGGTCATTTACCAGGAAGAGGAGTAAATTCATTCATGCGATGAAAAGATGGATATATGGATGATATCTCCCTAGGAGGAAAAATGATATGCGGATAGGTATGGAAATCTCACCGCTTATCTGGGAGATGTCCGGAATACCAAACTACATTCTGAGGCTGCTTAAAGGACTTGCGTCCATCGACAGTGAGAACGAATACTTCCTTTACACAAACCGTCCAATTCCATTTGATATGGGATTGCCTGGCAATTTCAGAGAAGTTGTTCTGAGCAGACCTTCTCCACACTTTCAGCTATGGTTCCAGCTTGCCTTGCCTCTTCGACTGAAGAAGGACAGAATTGATCTTTTTCACGGGCTTTATTATCGACTACCCATGGTGCTTCCTGTTCCAGGCGTCCTTACGGTCCATGACCTTTCGGGATATCTTTATCCGGAGCTTCATACAGGGAAAGCTCATCTGGTTAATCTTATGTATCCATTTTTTGTGAAGAAAGCATCGAGGATAATAGCGGTTTCCGAATTCACTGCAAGAGAACTGGAAAAGAGTTTTCCGGGTGCTTCTGGAAAAATCACCGTTATTCATGAAGCTCCTCCTCCGGAGTACACACCGATTCGAGATGAAATCATGCTGGAAAAGGTTCGGAAGAGGTTTTCTCTTCCGGAGCGGTTCTTTCTATTCCTTGGAACTCTTGAGCCGCGAAAAAACCTCACAGTTCTGCTGGATGCTTTTTACAGTGTGGCTGATTCTATTCCACAGTCACTGGTCATTTCAGGTGGTACCGGCTGGAAAACAGAACACATTTTCGAGAAACTGCAAGATGGAATAACGGAGGGAAAAGTATTCCTGACAGGACATATAGACAGCGCGGATGTACAGGCTCTTCTTTCGATGGCCGAATTTTTCGTTTACCCTTCTCTTTACGAAGGATTTGGTCTTCCAGTTCTTGAATCGATGGCCTGTGGCACGCCCGTGATAACATCGAGCGTTTCATCAATGCCCGAAATTTCGGGAAACGCGGCGCTTCTGGCTGATCCTGTTTCAAAGGACAGTATCGCTGAAGCAATCAGAACGATGGCGCTGGATAGTGTCAGAAGGAAGGAATTCTCAGAGAAAGGGTTGAAAAGAGCAGGCAAGTTCAGCTGGAGGAGAGCGTCCGAAAAAACAATGGATGTATACAGATCTCTTCCGGTCTGGAAGCAGGATTGATGTCCAGGAAAATTCTGAAGTGGTTTGGTTCATCGAAGGGCAGGGGCAGCGGTTTTTCCCTGATGTCCTTCGGGAATTTCATAGCGGCTGTATTCACCTATCTAAGGCAGGTGGAGATAGCGAGAGTATTCGGTACTTCATGGAAGACAGACGCATTTGCTGTTTCCCTGGTATTTCCTGTTCTTGTGAGAGAGATTATATCACATTCCATTGGCGCAACATTCATCCCGATCTACTTGAGTGTAAAAGAACAGAAGGGTGATCTGGCCGCTGAAACTCTTCTCAACAGAATACTGACCTGGACCGGACTTGCAGGATTGATCCTCTCCGGGGCATTGTTCTTTCTAAGCAGACATCTCGTCTTTGCGGTTGGACCCGGTCTGGATCAGGAAGCGCTTTCTCTTGCTTCCGTCATGCTTTCAATAATGCTGCCCGTCCTTGTCCTCAGTGCTCTCAGCGGCGTTCTACAGGGGTTGTGCAACTCTGAGAAACGTTATGGTCTGACATCCATTCTAAGAGTGGTTGAAATCAGCACTTCACTGGTAATAGTACTCCTTCTGAGCAGGTCTGCCGGAATCATGGCTCTTCCGCTGTCCGTGCTCACCGGTTCCATCGGGATGTTTGTCGTGCTTCTTATTATCACATGGAGGCTTCACCACTCGTACCGCATAGAGCTGAATCCCGTGGATCCGGACTTCGCAAAGCAGATAAGGATGGCGCTTCCAATAATCGGCGGGACTGTTTTCGGGTTTCTCGGCCCTGTTGCTGACAAGATTCTTGCATCATTTCTCAGAGAGAGCAGCGTTACAGCTCTTGAATACGCCAACAGAATAGTTAAAATTCTTTTTTCCATTTTACTGCTGCCAATTTCTACGCTTGCTAACGTTTCCCTCTCATCCCTGTCGGCAAGAAAAAATGCAGGATCTTTCAGAGAAGAACTGAAAAGCCTTCTCAACTGGAACTCATCCCTGATGATTCCCGGATCTGTAATTCTTATGGTTCTTTCCGTACCCCTGGTTTCTCTTCTGTTCCAGAGAGGAGAATTCAGTATAAGTGATTCTCGCATGGTTGCGTATTCATTGATGTTCTATGCGCCATGGCTTTCATCCTTCAGCTTCGGCTCTGTTATATCAAGAGCGTTTTTCGCTTTGAAGGATACAATGACACCTGTTCTTATAGGTATTTGGGGAATGATAGTGAATGTCCTGCTCAATTTCATTCTTATTGCTCCGCTGGGAATTGGAGGACTTGCTCTGGGCACAACGATTTCATCATCCGCGAAAGTTGTGCTGCTCCTCTATTTCCTTCGGAAGAAGACAGGGAATATTCAGGGAAGAGACCTTGCCGTTGAACACCTGAAGATATTTCTCGGAGTTGCAGCAATGGCGGGAACTATGCTTCTTATGAAACAGATAGCACCGTATGACCTGCATGCCGGATTCGTGGATAAATCAGGGAAAGTGATTCTGTATCTTGCTTCAGGAACAACGGTATATATCGCCCTGATGATCTCTCTGGGATCAGAGGTATCCCGTACGATACTCCGAAAGATAAAGACCCTTAAAAATAATCGGTCAGATAAGCCCTGATTCTTCAAGGATTTCCCTGAAACGCTGTCTTGCATGAGTAACATGATAATATTTTAAAGCGAAATCTCTTCCTTTTCTCCTTCTATCAAGAGTCTCATGCCAATGCTTCGCGGTGTCATCAATACATGCAGCCAGTTCTTCGGGTGTCTCAAAAATTCCTGTAAGTTCGGGAGCTTCGATCGCGAGATGGGTCCAGGGCATAACCAGAGGATAGATACCTGAAGCCTGATATTCAGGAACTTTCATCTGATAGATTTCCTGAACCTTCCTGTAACAGGCAACTCCTATCTGGAAACGGTTCAGAAAAGCGGGCAGTTCGGTGCGGAGAACAGGTTCGTGATATGTCAGTTTTCCTCCGGAAGAAGCACATGCTCTTTCTATTTCTTTCCTGAGAGGGCCATCTCCTGCGATTGTACCATTAAGAGAAGATTTCATAACCCCTTCGATAAAAAGCATTGGGCGGCGAATGCTGTCCAGAGACGAGACAAGCACTACTTCTTTCGCTGACGGATGTTCAATGTATGTGAAGCGATCAAGATCTTCCGTATGGGGAAGAACCTCAACTCCCGGAATACTGACACTGGGGCAGAGAGTGGCGAAGAGAGCACCATTCAGCAGACGTTCTATTTCCGCAGGTGGTGTGGTGATCGGCTGCGTATGAATCCTGAGAGCATAAGGCAATCCCAGAGAGATACACCTTCGAGCGGAGAGCATATCCAGGCATAGCACGAAATCCGGCTGGAATACTCTGAACTCCCTCATGATAGTAAGACCAAAAGCAATTTCGGATACTTTTTTCGAGAGCCTGCCCTTTAGACCGGATACGGAATTATTCCTGAAAATCATCCGAAGTCCATGAACAGGGATACCTTCCAGTTCATAGTGACCACCGAAGCCTCTTGCGGCTACGTATCTGACATCATGATCCTTCTCCAGGAGATCAAGAGGAGTTGTCCATCCGCCTGAGTATCCCGGGAGTGTATGGTAGGTTGCGACAAGTACTTTCACGCAGTATTCCCCGTTCTGCTGAAAACGGATATCGATGCAAGCAGAATGCCGATATAAAGCCAGAAGAAACTGCTTGTCTGCGGCCAGCAGAGGAAATTATCCATAATCTGGTGTATTCCGAATCCCAGAAGCCCGGCGCTTAGACCGATACCCCATGGGAAAGGAGCTTTCCTGATAGCTTTGAGTGAGGCAGATATCACAGCGAGGATGATCAGGCATAATGAACTCAGTGAAATCAATCCTCCCCGAACTGCATGAGTCAGGAAAAGGCTGTTGAGTCCTCCGAAGTGACTGATGGATTCGGTGCTTACAGAATGTCTTATCTCCCAGAAGCTGTAGATTCTTGTATTTCCCCAGAAAAATTCTTCTGCTCCCCAGCCGACACCTGTAACAGGTGAATCGAGGAATTGATTCCATAAACCCCTGTAAGTAACATGTCGGTGAAGAAGAGTGGGCTGGTTAATCAATTCTCCGGGATTCATGAAGAAACTCATTTGACGTTCAAATACATCCGCGTTCTTCACAAGAAATCCAACAAAGAGAATACTTATCAGGACAGGTATCCACAGACGTTTTCTGAATTGATAGATAAGCACAGCTCCGACTCCGACCGCCATAGAGAAAAGCCCTCCTCTGGAAAAAGTGAACAAAACAGACAGAATTCCCAGAAGAGCAGCTATCAGAGCGGTAACCCGCCATTTTATTGATTTTTCCCAGAGTCCGAGCGCTACCGCTACGGGAATCGCCAGCTCCAGGTATCCTGCAAAAACGTTTGCATTACCCAGGAAAGATGACACTCTGCCTTTGTACAGATATCCGATGGATATGTCCACCCTTGAAAAGCCCGGAATTGACATGTATTCAACAATCCCGGCAGCTCCCGCCAGTAGAAGGGTCAGAACAAGGCCTCGCAACAGCCGGAGAAGATTTTCCTCAGTACGGCAGAGATCGGGAACCATGAAAATCAGCGGCATGAAAAGAAATACACTGCTTCCCTCTCTTACTGCATTCGGTAAGTATTGGCCATGTATCTGCACGGAGATTGCTACACTGATTATCTGAAGAACCAGTGCTATGAAAACCAGCTTTACCGCAAAGGAAAAGCGAGGAAGAGGTTCGTTCCACGCAACTTTGTCCACAATGTAGAAACAGAAGAAACCGAATACTGCCAGAGTCAGAACAGAGGGGTTAAATACTCCCACAGATATGGTTCCCCCCCCCAGAAGGAAGACCAGAGGTAAAAAGGGCAGCCAGAATGCAGGTCGCGGTTTCATAACGATAAAAATCCCGCCAAGGATCGTACCCACAATGGCGAACCGTAGAGCTTTCGGATAGTGCAGGCAAATCATCAGGTAACATGCGGTCAGTAAAAGCAGCAGAATTGATCCTCGAAGCCCGAGATGACATTTCCCGGATAACAATTTAATCAATTTCTTTTCGCTTCTGCTTCAGTTTGTGATCCGGATCTCCAAATAGTTTATTGAAACTGTCCTTTGCGTCTGAGGTGTCGTTAGACAGAGAAGAAGGAGACCGGTATTCAGGCATGTACTCCTCGCAGAAATTAATACCCCCTCTGTCCCGCACGGCTTCAGTAGTCAGAGAACGGCATTTTTCAGCTTTATGGTCGTAGATACTGCACTGAATACATGTGTGGAGATAGCTTCCACAGCTTTCGCAATAAGCTTTGAATCCAATGGTCTCAGAATGATGTTCAGTACCGCATTTCTGGCAGATCATCTTCTTAAAGATCCTCCAGTATATCCAGGGAGACTATCCTCCACTTTTCATCACCGGTTCCAGGAAGCATGACGGTATCTCCCTGTGATTTTCCGAGAACTGTTTTCCCAAGGGGAGCCCTGTAATTGATTTTCCCTTTTTCCGGATCAGCGTCCAGCGGTCCCACAATATCAAACACACGTCTGGAGTTCGAATCCACTGAGCTTTCAAGCACAACTTTTATTCCAGGGGAAACAATCGAAGCGCTTATCTCCGATGCAGGATAAACCTGGTACTTATCAAGCTCTTCGTTCCATCTTCGAAGCCTGTCAAGAAGCAGATCCCGCTTCTCTATTGCGGCAGCATATTCCGCGTTCTCTGAAAGATCTCCATGGGACGCGGCCTCCCCTATAGCATCCGCAGCAGCAGGAATGTCAACCCTCTTCAAATGGAGGATATCCGCCTTTCGTTTGTCGATAGCTTTTTTACTGGAAAAGAGTGAATCAGACTCCCAGAAGTGCTGTTTCAACGATTTAATGGCTCCCGTTTCTTTCCTTCGCGAAATCTCTCTTCCGATTGCAAGAAACAGACCGAAACGGTGAATGATGGAACTGCTATCGAAACAATCGAGATAATCACTTAATTTTCGTGTATCAATTGAAGACAGGTATCCATTCAGTTTCTCTTTCAGGGAACCCATGAGAAGAACAATTACTTTTTTCTGGGTATCCGCTTTGGCGAAGATAAGATAGTCCATGAACAGCTTAATCTGTTTTTCATCGAAAGGTGTTTCATCAAAACCTTCATGTGTAGCCAGAAAACAGAGAGCCCAGAGAAACCGGTCTGTTTCAGAAGGATCAGACAGAAAAGACCCGATGCATTCGTTCAGCAGTTCAGGATCAGCTTTCTCGAGGAGTTTTACGCAATGTTCCCAGGGCGATCTTTTCAGCTTCATCATAAGCCGGAGTTTTTCGCTCCGGTCTGCTTTGCCCGAGAGAAAGAGTTCGAGGTACAATTTTCTGCAGGATGGTGAATGAATTTCGGAGACAGCTCTCAAACCCCTTGCAGAGGTCTTTTCAATATAATTCGAAGCAATTTCCATGAAATCATCTGCTTTACCGTTCCCGGTAAGTGTCCATGACAGTTCGAAAAGAGAACCTGTTTCCGGGCTGGAAATTTCTTTCACATCAGCAAGCAGATCAGCAACCATGACGGAGTTGACTGCTCCTGATGATTTCAGGAGGGCCTGGATTTCTCTTGTCTTGTCCGAGACGGGACATTTTCTGCGATTGATGATACTGCGAATCTGGTCATACTCTTTGATAGTTTCATTCCTGAGTACAATACGTTCTCCGAGATCAACGAAGCCCGGCGTAACAGATGCTGCTTTCCTCATACGCTTCCATGCTTCTGTATTCTTGATTTCAGAATCCTTAAAAACAGGAGTCAGGTCCTGAAGAGTTATTTCCTGCGGATTTCCGAACGGTTCCTGGAAAAGCCTCTTCAGAAACTCTGCCGGAGAGTTGTCGAAGAGATGAAGAAAGCCAGACGGATCACACCATCTCAAGACGGTTAGAGAATCAGGCTCAAGAGGAATGGTTGAATCAAGCGCAACATCCAGCTTCATGTCATGATTAGCTGATTTCTGAAAATCGATAGTGATGAAAGTTCTACTTATCCTGATAATGCGCCCAGGACCGAATATATGATGAAAAAGATATTCACCTTCCCTGTAGTGCATAAGATTCCGGAACTTCTTCCATGAGATATCAACTTGAGCGTCCTTCACTGCCAGACCGCTTAATTTCAGAAAATTCTCCAGAGGCTGGAACATGAGATACTCGTCTCTGAGAGATTCTATCAGTGCTTTTCTGAGGGATTCGGATTGACTGAAAATATAAGCGGATTTTCTGAGCAGATCTGATATCTTATCAGTCCCGCTGATCTCCATCTCCTCGATTGTCAGATCAAGCAGTTCCCTGGCAAGAGTGTCCTTATTGTTCTGCTTCAGAACAGAAAAAACCGTGATCATTTCCTCAACAGAGATTTCCTCTGAGAGAGATTCAAACCAGAGATCGGTCAGGATATCATATTTTTCTGCCCTTGCGGCATCAGCTATTTTGGACAATCTTCCTCCTGTGCATCAATTGCAGAAGATAATACACTTCGATAGCTCTTGGTTAGAGTAGGATTGTGAAATTAAGGAGGGCTTATCTTGGCTGAAAAAGAGAAATCAGGAGAGAAACTCAACAGAAGACAATTTCTGAGTAAAACAGGCAAACTGGGTGGAGCTCTGCTATTTTCATCTATAGCAGGCAGAGCACTTGCCGGGGAATGGGAACAGGGAATGGATGAATTCTGGACAGAAGGAACGTTTCATCAGACAAAAGTAGACGCTTCCGGGGAGGCTTCAGGAATTATCAGAGCCTATCTTGATGGCAGATGGGATGAATTCCGGACAATCGAACTCCCGCAGCAGTTCATGGACTGGAATCTTTCCGCCCGCCTTGATGTCCTTGAGAGTATATCTCTCATGTTCAGGGGCGAGGGAGGATCACCTCCTTCTCTGGCGGGACCGCATAACGCCGCGATGGCGACATGGGGAGCGGAGCGTGCTGACAGCAGACTGGAAATAAATAACGCTTTCAAAGGAATGGGACTCTGTCCTAGAAGAGAAATCATAAAGGATCTTCTGGAGGAAATGGAAGACCTGTTATCCGGAGGAATGGGGCCAAGACTCAATTTCCTGGTTAATCTCTACTCGGATGCGGATAATTTTGATCTGACAAAAATGATTTCACTGGAGCTTTACAGTACACCTGAGTTTGAAACGCACACATTTCTGAATCTGATGGAAAGACCAACAACCTCACTCGTATTTCTTGACAGCAAATCATACGAAGTCAGAGGAATCGGACAACTTGTTGCTCCAAATGATTCAGAAGCAAGTGACTATGCATTAGATATAGTTAAATACACCAATATGGCTCATACACTGTTCCATGGGGAATTTCCCAGGATGTATCCTGGAATTCTTGTTCATATTACTGCTGTATTCGATAATACGCCTGGCTCCGGTCGAGGAGTGAGGATAGCGCCGCCGCTTGTGTAACACAGCGAATAAGCAGATAAAGGTTCCCGGTAGTGCAGTTCCAGAGATGTGTTTTGTTGATCTGGATGGTACTCTGCTTTCCATATCGTCCGAAAAACTTTTTCTCAAACGTCTGCTGAAAAAACGAATACTGTCTCTGCATGGCTTACTTCGATTTTTGCTTTCCTATGCGCTTCACCCTATCCGGACACTTCGAGAAGGAAAAGGGTGGAACAGAACATATCTGTTGGATATTTCCCCTGAGACAGTGAAAACCGAGGCGAGGAAACTGGCAGAAGAACTTGCCAGGAACAGACTGCACAGCTGGACAGCCGCATTTATTAGGGAATTGAGCGAAGCGGGCAGCAGAATCGTAATCCTGTCCGCTTCCCTGGAATACATAGCGGGGGTTATCGCAGAGGAGCTTTCAGCGGATCTTATTTTTGCCAGCATTCCTGAAATCATTGATAACAGGTTCAGTGGAAATCTCACAGGATTACGTCCCTGGGGGCGGAACAAGGCCATACTGATGAAACAGATATGCGAGAAAGAAGGAATTAATCGCGATAACTGTATTGCGGTAGGAGATTCCTGGGCAGACAGATTCGTCATGAGGCAGTGCGGATCGGCAGTTGCGGTATGTCCCGACGGAAGGCTGCTGAAACTGGCGAAGAGCAAAGGATGGAAAATCATAGAAGGATCGCACATCAGATGGGCATAAGAGCTCTAGGAGCTTTTTCCGGCGGTCTTGACAGTATGATCGCAGAGGAAATAGTGACATGCACTACGTTGCGTGTCACGTTATTTTCTCTGTTGACACTGTCATGTGAGCGGAGAAACAGAGAGCGAGAAGCTGTATGATTATAAGAGCTCTCGGTGCTTTCTCCGGCGGTCTTGACAGTATGATTGCAGCGAAGGTTCTTCTGGACCAGCACATCGAAGTCGAGGCTGTATCATTTTCCAGTCCGTTCTTTGAGTCCGACGCTGGTCGAACAGGAGCAGTGCAGCTCGGAATATCCTGGCGTGAGATCGACTATTCCGCTACAATAATGTCTCTGCTTGTTAATCCTCCCAGCGGGTTCGGGAATAACTGCAACCCATGCATAGACTGCCATGCCGGGATGTTCAGGAAACTGGGCGAAATTGCTTCCGCTGAAGGATTCGATTTCATATTCTCAGGAGAAGTAGCAGGACAGCGACCGATGTCCCAGAACAGGGGGTCGCTTAACAGGGTCGCGAGGCTGTCCGGTTTCAAGGAAATCCTGCTGAGGCCGCTTTCCGCAAAGCTTCTTCCCCCTACAGACCCTGAGAAAAGAGGACTTGTCGACAGGAGCAGACTCCTCCGACTGTCAGGAAGAAGCAGGAAACCGCAGATACTGATCGCTGAGGAACATGGATTTCAATACAAGCCACCCGGAGGCGGATGCCTTCTGACTGATCCTAACTACTGTTCAAGATTGAAAATGCTGATGGATATCCCCGGTCTGTTAACCGAACTCAACTCGCGGCTTATCAGGTACGGAAGAATATTCAGATTATCTGAGGATACCATAGGGCTTGTCGGTCGTTCGGAGGAGGATAACGAGCGGCTTGAGGATTTAGCGCAAAAAGGAGGAAAAATCACTTATGCTCTGCCTGACAGACCCGGTCCCACAGGAGTCCTGATCGGAGATAAGAATAATCTTGAAGAACTGAAAACCCTGGTCAAAGCAAGGGTCAAACCTTGTATTTAGACATTATTACCCTAAATCAGTAAAAATCACTAATAAAATCTTTCATACAAGCAAATAAAAACATTCAACCTTGACATTTTCAAAAAATCCTGCATTAATACTCTTCCTCAAGCGAAGGGCATCACTATGATCAAGAATCGAATTCAGTAATCAGAAGCTGATCTTTTCAGGCGGAGATACTCCGCATAGTTCTCCTGAAAAAAATTGATCCCGTGTAAATAACGATTAAAGGTATATTACGATGCACTTTCACTTTGACGAAATTCCGGATGATGCGAACATTTCAAGAACATCAACAGCTGTTGTTCTGCGGAAAATGCTGCCATTCCTGAAACCACATAAAAAAGCATTCGCTCTTGCCGCTCTTCTCCTTCTGTTATCAGTAGCCGGAGAGCTTGCGGGCCCGCTTATTCTCAGGATGGTGATAGATAATGCGATTCCTCAGAAGTCAGTCAGAGATATAATCTTTTACTCACTTCTGTTCGCGGGGACATTTTCCTTTGCCATGATTCTCTCCTACATTCAGGTCATTATCGCAACGAAAATAGGGTTGGCGGTTGTGAGAGATCTCAAAGAAAAAGTGTTTCGCCATATGCTTTCTCTTTCTCTTTCTTTCTTTGACAAACACCCCACAGGAAAACTGATGGCAAGGGTAGAGAGTGATTCAGAGAGAGTCAGGATGCTGTTCAGTGACGTTTCGATGGCTCTGCTGAGGAATGTGGCAATGGTTGGCGGAACAATTGGTATCATGATGATCGCGGATGCAACAATTACGATTTGGATTCTTCTGCTTCTGTTTCCAATTATCCTTTTGACCGTTCCTGTCCTGAAGCATATGAGAAAACTCTACAGGAGAGTGAGAGCTGCCTATGCACGGATATCCGGATTCATTTCCGAGTATGTAAGATCAGTTCCTGTGCTTCAGGTGTTCGGAGCGACCGGAATGGCTGCCGGGAGAGTACACCTCGAAGGAAAACGTTACCTGAACAGAGAAATACGTGCTTACTTCTGGGAATATGGTTTCTGGAGTTTTCTCGGGAGCTGTGAAATTGTTGCCGTGGTTATCATTCTTATATCCGGTCGGGCAGGCGTTATCTCGGGAGCCGTAAGTATCGGAACGGTAGTTATGTTCGTCGAGTATACAAGACGCCTCTTCGGTCCTGTGGTGATGTTCTCCGAAACACTGAACATGGTTCAGAGAGCTGCTGCTTCCGCAGAAAGGCTGTTCGATATTCTTTCGACTGAAACCCTTACTCCTGACGGCCATCTTGAGGAAACTGATTTTCCTGATGACTGGGCGGAAATCCGTTTTGAAAATGTCTGGTTCTCCTACTCAGAGGATAATCAGGCTCTCAAGAATATCAGTTTCTCGATACCTAAAGGGAAAATGGTTGCTCTTGTCGGAGCAAGCGGAGGAGGAAAAAGCACAGTTGTAAGCCTGCTCATGAGATTCTACGAACCGACAAATGGAAGAATCACAATAGATGGAATTGATATAAGAGATTTCCGACTTGATGTGTGGCGGAGGAGGCTCGGACTTGTACTGCAGAATGTGAATCTCTTTTCCGGAACCCTCTCAGAGAATCTGACAGTATTCAGGCGGGATATTCCCCTGGAAAACCAGATCAAGGCACTGGGGACAATCGAAGCCGAGGACATTCTGGAGCGAATCCCAGGTGGACTGGACGGAAAGATCAGCGAAGGCGGTTTGAATCTTTCAATGGGTCAGCGCCAGTTGATCAACTACGCGAGAGCAGTACTGAGAGAACCGGAATTACTCATTCTGGACGAGGCTACATCATCAGTTGATCCTGGAACAGAAAAAAGAATACAAAGGTCTACAGACCTTATCATAAAGGATAGAACAGCTCTTGTTGTCGCACACAGGCTCAGCACAGTTACTCACGCCTCCACCATAATCGTCGTGCAGCATGGAGAGATTGTAGAACAGGGAACGCATGAAGAGCTTCTTCGGCATAAAGGGGCTTACGCCGGTCTGTGCAGGCTGCAGCTGGAAGGAGACAGCCATGCCCGGATATAGAAGTTACCTCTCGTGGATAATGGGTTTCTGGAAACCACACAGGAAACACCTTGTGATTTTGGTATTTTTTACTCTTATTTCCACCGTTGTTGCTCTGAGCTTCCCTCTGGTATTCCGCTATCTCCTTGATCACGTTCAGGAAGTCCTGGGAGAAACCGACGGTAATGGAGAATTCAGGAAAATAATTCTCATCCTTGGAGCGCTGGCATTTGCGCGGTTTATTGCAGGTCTCTATCCCGGAGCAAGAGCGTGGCTCAACAGCAAGATCGGTCTGGATGTACGGGACAAAGTCTTCTCCAGCCTGATGAAGAAAGACTACAGTTTCTGGAATAAGTTCCGGCCGGGAGATATTACTACAAGGCTTACCGATGATATCGTGGACTACCCCAGGATTGCATGGTTCAGTTGTTCAGCAGTTTTCCGGGCGCTTGAGTCATCGTCCAGGCTGGTTTTCTGCCTGGGAGTGATGTTCTTTATGAGCTGGGAGCTTACGCTGATATCCCTTGTTCCCCTTCCGGTGATGTTTCTGATCTTTTCAAAGGTGGAACATAAACTTAGAAAAAGAGTGGAAGAGAGCAGGAAAACTACAAGTCATACTGGTGATCTGCTGGATAGCACTTTTGCGGGAATTCCC
Organism: Candidatus Aegiribacteria sp.; assembly: GCA_021108435.1. NCBI lineage: Bacteria > Pseudomonadati > Candidatus Aegiribacteria > Candidatus Aegiribacteria sp. The sequence goes on along the minus strand of JAIOQY010000120.1, from coordinate 3,073 downwards.
ATTATCAAAGCATACAACGCGGAAGAGGGACAGGCAGGTAGACTTCGGGATCTGCTGAACAGGCGATTGGAAATTGATCTGTCAATAACCAGACTGATAATGATTCTTCATGGTGTATACAGTGTTATCGGGCAGGTGGGAAAAATAACAGTTATGCTGTTAGGCGGCCTGTTCGTTATCTGGAACAGGATAGGGATAGGTGAGTTTTACGCGTTCTACGTTTACCTCGATATGCTTCTGGCTCCCATGATGGATATTCCGAACCTGTTTGTGACCTCAAGGCAGGCTTTTGCGTCAATAGACAGAGAAATGGAAATACTGGATTTCCCCAATACGCAGGACTGGACCGGATCCATCGGTATTGGAGGAATATTCGACCTTATACTCGAGTCAGCAGGTTTCCTCTATCCTGATACAGGAGCTGGCGTGACAGACCTGAACCTGAAGCTTAAAAGTCCCGGCATATACGCTATTGCAGGTGAGGTTGGCTGCGGGAAATCAACCATTTTGAAAATGATTGCCGGTCTTCTTCCCTGCACTGAAGGAAAAGTGCTTTTCAATGGAATCCCAATGGAAGACATGTCAAAGGAAGACATGGTTTCTGAGATTGGCTATGTCCCGCAGGAATCCGTACTTTTCAGCGAATCGGTGAGAGAGAACGTTAAACTTGGCAGAAAGATATCCGACAGTGAAATAATTGATTCTCTGAGAATTGCCGGACTCGACGGAACAGAACTTGATGCAGGCCCTGAAACTGTCCTGGGTCAGGGTGGAATAGGTGTGAGCGGAGGACAGAAACAGAGAATCGCCATTGCTCGTGCAGTTGCAGGTAAACCATCAGTATTCCTATTAGATGACTGTACAGCCGCTCTTGACGCTGAAAAGGAAGAAGCTTTCTGGAAGGAGCTTACAGCTGCCAGACGAGATTCTCTTGTTCTTGTCGTCACGCACAGGGAAGCAACTGTGCGGAGAAGTAACAAGGTGATATTCATTCATGAGGGTAGATTGAACGCATTTGATACTCATAAGAATCTTCTCCGGGACAATGAACTCTATAGACTTGTTCTCGCAGCGGAGATGGTGTGACATACAAGCCAGGTTATCTCAAAATGCTTGAGAGCGGAGACCTTCATCCGAGGATAACAATGCTTCGACAGCATCTTGAACAATGCCGACTCTGTCCCCGCAATTGCGAAGTTAACCGCATAGCCGGTGAAAGGGGATTCTGCGGAGCGGGAGTAATGATGGAGGTTGCTTCATCCTGTGCGCACATGGGTGAGGAACCTGTGCTTACAGGGAAAGCCGGTGTAGGGAATATTTTTCTCGGTCGGTGTAATTTACGCTGTGTATTCTGTCAGAATCATTCAATCAGTCAGCCTGAAGGATATGTACCGGCAAGATGGGAGAAGACTCCGGAGGAAGTAGCTGAAATGCTTCTGGATTTTCAGAAGCGGGGTTGTAAAACCATCGGTTTTGTATCTCCGACACATTATGCTCCACAGATATTCGAAGCCGTTGCCCTTGCCGCTGAAAAGGGGCTGAGGATACCGCTGATTTACAATAGCAGCGGATACGATTCCCTGGAACTCCTGAAACTGCTTGACGGTCTCGTTGATATATACCTTCCGGATTTTAAGTACTGGGACTCTGATTACGCGGAAAAATATTCGGCAGCGGCGGATTATCCTGAAGCTGCCAGAAAAGCGGTACTTGAGATGCACAGGCAGGTTGGTCAGCTTCGAGCCGATAGCGACGGAGTTGCTCTCCAGGGTTTGATAATCCGCCTGCTGGTCCTTCCAAACAGAATTTCAGGCTCGGGAAAAGTATTGAGATTCATTGCTGAGAAGATCGGTAAGGATACTTTCGTGAGTCTGATGTCTCAGTATAACCCGATGCACCATGCGAAAGAGTATCCTCTTCTTTCAAGAATACTTAAACCATACGAATATTCAGAAATCGAGAAAGTACTTCTATCTCTGGGATTCGAACATGGCTGGACGCAGGATCCGGTAACCTCTCCGAATAACTATCTCCCTGGAAGTGATTTTATACTATAAGAGTTTCATTGACCTGCGATCATAGGTCATGTATTCTCACTAATAGTAGATAATTGCTTTACATTGAGAAGGAAGAAGGTTACAAATGAAGCTGTCACTCTTTTTACTGATACCTATTTTCTGTTTTACAGTAACGGGTCAATGGTTGGAGCAGACTGACTGGTCCGGAGGACCCGGGGAACAGGGGCCGCTGTGGGAGTTCGAAGATACATTCTGGACCAGCTATCAGATAAACTGGTCAACAACAGGCAAATTATTTCTGCAATTCGAGCGGACACAGCAGAATCTTTCTGAATCCTGTCTCCCTGCAACAAGTATATATCCGGATACCGGTACTCTTGAATCATCTATTGCGTGGGTGCCGATGGCAACAAGCTGGGAAATCGTCTGGGGTAATATTGAATGGGTTTCAAATGAGCCTGTGAATACTTCTGTCAGTTTTCAGCTGAGAACAGGTATGACTCCGGTAACGATGGGAGATTGGACCGATCCGATAACGGAATCGGGGACTTACCTCGGTGATATTCTGCCAGACACGATCCTGCTTATCCAGTACAGAGCCATTCTGAATACCACGGATCCAAGCTTAACACCGGAACTGGAGTGGGTTAAGATAGAAGGAATGTATCCCGGAGGAATAGAAGATCCTTTTTCCAGTGGCGATCAATATGAAGCTCTTTCGATAACACCAAATCCATCGTTCGGCTCAGTTACAGTAAATGTGAATCTCTTATCATCCGAATCTTTCGTAAATCTTCGGATGTATGATCTTGCCGGAAAGCTGATCAGAACAGCATTTGAAGGAGAACTGCAGCAGGGCAGCCATTCATTCACAATGAACGATCTCACTTCCGGAATATATTTTGTCAGGCTGGAATCAGATTGTGCGACCGACTTGCGGAAAGTGGTGATTCTGGGAAACTCCCGGTAATTGCCGGGTTAATAAGTTATCCATAAAGCAGGATCAGACGGAAGAGATTCCAGAAGGTCTTCATTGATTACGAGGGAATATTTCT
>JAIOQY010000119.1 GCA_021108435.1 Candidatus Aegiribacteria sp. | reverse complement strand
GGATAGACAGTGTCCTGCTGCCTCAGTCACTGCGGAATAATCCTGTATGGGCAGCCAGTGATTTCAGAGCAGCAGATGTAGGCGACAGGGATTCCAACACGCATAGGCTAAACGGTGCGGTAGTATTCTTCGATGAGGATAATCCTGATGAGAATATGGTGATCTTTCATGATGGTTCTGATATCGTATTCCTGGAAGACGCACTGGAAATACCCGGAAACGTACCCGGAATTACTACTGTCTGCGTTGGAGAATACAACTACCCTGTACATCACCCGACACTATCATCAAGAAGAGGGAGCGTGATAAGCCATGGTGAGCTGAGAATCCTTGTCTGCTATCAGGCTATCGATCACCAGCAGAAAGTCGACAGCGTCAGGGTGTTTGCCTGGGATTACGACACAGAAGAATTCAATGATGTTACCGGTGATTCCCAGGGTTTGTCGCTTGATATTGAACCAGTTAAAGCCGTCTGGGGCGTATTCTGGCCAACGCATAATAGATGGTCGGCTTATAGTTCTGACGATCAGAGCGGGTTTATTATATTTGACAGCAGTGGCAACTATCAGTCCATCTATGAATGTATTCCTCCGGGCAGCATTGATCCTGAGTGGGCGGTATCCGATGAATTCACAAACCTTTTCGAGTGGGATGAAACATCGTTCATAGCCAGGCAGACAAAAAGTTTCCCCTGCTTCACCGCAGGCATGGATTACATCTGTCATCTCACGGCAGGTGTCCTGAATAAGGCTGTTCTTGAATTCGCTTCAAACCCTGGAAGAAATCCAAACAGCGCTCTGACCGTTTATGAAAGCTCTCCCTTTGATCTGCCGGAGTCTTACGACTTCTTCGATATAAACGACGCTGCTTCCTTCAGACCCGTTAGATCCTACGATGACGCTCTTCTGGTTTCTTTTGATTATGGAAATGATAGTTCTGAAGTATATCGAAGTACTGGAAGTATTAACTTCAGAGGAGGAGATGATATCAGCATTTCCTTGAACGAAAATGAATATTTTATCGATATACTTTCTTCCGATGACTCACCTCTCCTGTCTGCTGCGAGGGTCTACAATGTAAGACAGACGTACAGGGTGCCGATTGCTTTTAATCCAGAAGAAGAATATCCATCCCAATCCATTCTACTCTATAGTGATATCCCGGTTGAAAATTCACCCGACTACTTTGAGGAGATGCATGAAGCTATGGATACTATGTTCGTATACGGTATTGACGGTACCTCAAGAAGTAACTGTCTGATACACAACCTCCGTTGCGAAGGGAGAAGGCAGGATGGTCAGGTTACTTTCTACCCGCCATCGGACACTCTTCTCTATCTTATGACCACATCACTGGTACACGGCTCCAGGGGGATTCACATGAGAGCCCTTAATTTTACAATGATGTGCGGCAATGGAGGAGGTTCCGCTCAAGTAGGTACATACAGGTGCCCCCCTCTGCTTCTCAACTGGGGACCGAGTGTCGAAACCACTAATCCCGATATGATTGGCAGATTACACGATGTCGTTCAGATGCTCACCGGGAAGAATACATCTAATCCGGACTTCGTATCTGCTCTCATTGATGATAGTTATGCCGTTCTTAATACCACAGAAGCGCAGAATGCCATATACATAAGCGGATGGCAGCATGCCACCTGGAATATTGTTCACAATTTCATTGCTCTTGAAGAGACGGAATCGGAGGATGTGCTATTATTGGTAGTGAACGATTCGAGTAGTCCATTTGAAGAAGAATTGGAAAACTATATTTACTTCCCAGATCGATATATGATTGATTATTCAATAGAATACATAGCAGGCTTTGAATGTGATTCGAGCAGCAGGAGCTACCCTGAACTGAATCTGTATTATTACGGCATGCCGGCTTATGCAGCCAGTTTATACCTACTGGAGTATACAGGGGGATTTTGATTCAGGATTAATTAAGTTTGTATCAGTTGGATTTTTCCCTGTTAAGTGAATACTGCTGAGAAATCCATACTCTGTCTATTTTGTGGGTTTTCTAGTTATGAGATGGATGCTATTAAAACCCAAGGGTTCAACATGTTAGAAGTAGTGAATCAACCTAAGAATGAAGTTGGCGACCCCAACGGGGATCGAACCCGTGTTGCCGGCGTGAAAGGCCAGTGTCCTAACCGCTAGACGATGGGGTCGCCGAAATAGTTACCAACAATGGCAACTGAAGTCGATTTCGTCAATACCCGATTCCCTTAATAGTATTGGTGAGCCGCGGGGGGATCGAACCCCCGACCCTCTGATTAAAAGTCAGATGCTCTACCTACTGAGCTAGCGGCTCACGTTAAAGGGTTTTCGGGCAGGCGGTAAAATGCAGAAAATGAACGAAAAACGCAATAGATAGAAAAATCTATTCCGCTTTCTCTCTGTCACCGTTCGTTAGTAGTCTTCAATTTCATGCAGGTTTTCCTTTGTTTGAAATTCATATAGAATTGGAAGGTGAACATGAAATCAACCATTTGGATTGGATGTGACAATTGACAGAATCCCAGGGATCCCCACGGCTATTCGTTATTGATACGAATGTACTTCTATACGATCACAATTGCATAGACAATTTTCAGGAGCATGATGTAGTCATACCGATTACAGTTCTTGAGGAACTTGATGAGTTCAAGAAAGGAAATGACCTCATCAATTTTCAGGCAAGGGAGTTCATAAGAAAGCTTGATAAACTTGCAGGTGAGAAATTGTTCAATGATGGCCTTCCTCTTGGACAGGGAAGAGGGAAACTGTTTGTTAAAGCCGCAGAAGTATCTGCGGGAAGCACTGTAGAGAAGACTTTTTCCCTGAATAAACCTGATCATCGGATTCTTGCGCTTGCCGATCAGCTGCGGATTGCTAATCCCGACAGGGAAGTAATTCTTATCAGCAAAGACATCAATCTTCGGATGAAAGCAAAATCTATCGGTATTAACGCTGAGGATTACGAAACCGGAAAAGTTGAGAATGTCGATGAGCTTTATACGGGTACTGGAATTCTGGAGGATATTGACACAGATCTGATATCCAGGTTTTACGAGCAGCCTTTTACCGTTCCGAGAAGCGATATCGACAGTGAGCTTTCTCCGACTCCGAATCAGTTCTTCATTCTCAGAAACGGCAGCACCAGTTCCCTTGCATGGTTCAATCCGGATACAGATGAGTTCGAACGCATCATCAAAACAAGAGCATATGGAATACAGCCGAGGAATGCTGAGCAGACATACGCACTTCACGCATTGCTGAATCCATCAGTTCAGCTTGTCACGCTGACCGGTAAAGCTGGAACCGGAAAAACTCTACTGGCGCTTGCTGCCGCTCTCTCTCAGAGACAGGAATATCGACAGATATTTCTGGCTCGACCCGTTATACCGCTTGGAAACAGAGACCTTGGATATCTTCCAGGCGATGTTCAGAGCAAACTTGATCCGTATATGCAGCCCCTCTGGGACAATCTGGCTGTTATTAAGAGCCGTTTCTCAACTGATAGCAAGGAATACATCAGCCTGCTGGAGATGATTGAATATGAGAAGCTGCTGATCACTCCTCTGGCGTATATCAGGGGTAGAAGCCTGGATGGAATTTACTTTATTATTGACGAGGCTCAGAATCTGACACCTCATGAAGTAAGAACCATTATTACCAGAGTTGGTGAAAACACGAAGATTGTATTCACAGGGGACATTTATCAAATTGATACACCTTATCTTGACAGTCAGTCAAACGGCCTGACTTTCCTTATTGATCGGTTGAAGAATGAGAGCATCACCGCTCATATCAACCTGGTCAAAGGGGAGAGGAGCAGACTTGCTGAACTTGCGAGCAATCTTCTTTAACAGGAAGGAATAATTCCTGATATGGCAGTACGTCTGATAGAAGTATTCCTGCCTGCTGATCGGCTGGAACTGGCCCGATCATCAGTCAGCAGTCTTGATACTATCTCAATCTGGTGGGAGAAGCTTTCCGTTGAACAGGCGCAGCTTCATATCCTTGCGGAAGCTGATCAAAGTGAAGAAATAACGGACAAACTGAGATCGGCGCTTGCTGATTCCGGTGAGGAACTGAGGATTGTCTCTCTGCCTGTGGTTTCATCTATCCCGGCTCCTGAGGAGACTCCGGATGAGAAAAAGGTTTCCAGCAGTTCACCACGCAGGAAAATTCACAGGGTAAGCAGGGAAGAACTCTACTCGGATGTAAACGAGATGACAAAGACCTCATGGCCAAATATCATCATGACAATGCTTTCAGCGGTCGTATGCGCTATAGGTCTTGCCAGGAATAATATCGCAGTGATTATAGGCGCTATGGTCATAGCGCCGCTGCTTGGACCCAATGTCGGCCTTTCCCTGGCTGTGACAATCGGGGATCTGGGGCTCGGAATCAGAGCCCTCAGAGAGAACACAATCCGGATCGGAGCTGCATTTGCTTTCGCTGTGATTGCAGGGATGGTGTTCAACATTGATTCATCATCTTCCGAGATAGTTTCTCGTACTTTCATCGGCACATCAGATGTGGTTATAGCTCTGGCAGCAGGAGCTGCCGGAGCTCTCGCTCTCAGCACGGGCGCTCCCGCAACATTAATAGGAGTAATGGTTGCCGCCGCGCTGATGCCTCCACTTGTTGTGGCAGGTCTTCTTGGCGCGATGGGTGATATCAGTGGTGCTCTTCGTGCGGGTCAGCTGCTTGCTGTGAACCTCATTTCGATCAATCTCGCGGGAGTGGTGACGTTCCTGGCAGTCGGAATTCGGCCTGATTCGGAAGATGATGCCGGAAGAGCCAGAAAAACAGCAACTGTCGCTGTAGTCGTCTGGGTGCTTCTTCTGACTGTATTAACCTTTCTGATTGTTACAGGAGAATAACAGAATTCATTCCGATCCGGCTTCATGAGAGATACGTCCCGGGATTTCAATCAGCGGGAAATGGGATGTTCTGAACCATTTTGGGGTGCGGAGGAGCGCTTCGGAAATCGAAGGGAGCCGACTGAACTCTTCAGTTATATAATCTCTTGCCATGATTCTTGGATTTCGCTCTTCATGAAGAAAGGGCATATAAAGCCTTATCACTTCTTCAGAAGCGTTATCATAAACCAGTTCAATTCCGAATTCATCGGCTCTGTCTGATAATTCGCAGTTAGTGGGTAGATTGAATATGGAGAAGTTAATGAAATCGATTGAATTCCCAGCCTCCTGAAGGAAACTGACAGAAGCGTTAAGATCTTCGAAAGTCTCTCCGGGGAGTCCAAGAAGCATATACACGTAAGTTCGTATCCCTGATCCAGCGCAGCTCCTTATCACTTCCAGTGAAGTCTCTGGATCAATTCCCTTGTTGAATCTGTCAAGCAGGGAGTGACTCCCGCTTTCAGCTCCAAGCTGCAGCATGAGGCATCCATTATCCGCAAGCATGTCTGATTGATCCGCAACCCACTTTTCCGGTCTGATAAAACCATAGAAATCAAGGTTGTTTTCTTTAAGAGCCGGGAGAAGATGCAGAAGAGCCTTTTTCGGGATAGTCGAGTCGAGTAAATGAATAACCGGTTGACGTTTCATAACCTCCGTCGGAACAGTTGAGATGAATTTCTCGAAGACATCTTTCCCGAAGATTGAAAGTTCTCTTTTTCTGTCTGGACAGAAAAGACACTTATTCCAGAAACACCCTGTTGATAACGCGTATGGAATAACTGGGCTTCCGGATATGTACTGCCACGGATTCAACATATGCGGCCATGATAATCTGCTTAACAGTGAGTTATCCGAGGTTTCTATTTCCTGAAGCAGCGAACCATCTCCGAGGATAGTTTCAGGAAACACTCTGTGCAGGAGATCAAATCCTTTTCCTGTTTGATCAAGGCTGTTCAGCAGTGATCCTCCGGTGATCATGTGGTATCCGTTTGATTTAAGGAATAGAGCCAGATCTATTCCTGCGGAAAGCTGTGAAAGATAGGAAAGGGAAAGAAGAACGGTTTTCGGAAGATGCTTCTGGAGAATCGGCAGCAGGTATTCTTCCCAGAATCCTGAAAATGGTGTTTCTTCCTGCTTGCAGATTCTCAGCAGTTCCTCTGGTTTATGCACTTCGGAAGGTGGAGTAAGATCCATCAGGGAAATTTTCCACCCTGGATAGCCTTTTGAAAACGACTTTAAAGCAGAATTCAGGACACCGGAAATTGTTCGGTGCTGTCCGGGGGGATAATTCGGGTTGTTCCTGAGGTAGGCAAGTGCAGATTTAACAGCGGGATAGCCTCTGCCCTCGGGTACTTTCTCAAAGATATGGTTGAAGAACTCCAGTGACAGGTCAAGAAATCCTGCACTGATTCCTCTGGCTTTCAGTCCCGCTGCAAGCAGGAAAGCGCCTGATGGCGGTTCGGAAGGAGTGATTACCGGAGGTGATATTATCATGTATTCCATATGTCTAAGTTAACACAATAAGGTCTTCTGAAGCCACCCTGTCTTTCTTTGTCCATCGTACTTGGCTATGTTCTTAACAGAGTGAATGAAAGGATAAGAATAAAGATGCATCTCATGAATAAAGACCGGAAAAGACTGGAGAAATTATTTGACAGCGGGAGAAAAGCCGCTGGTGAGAAAGATGTCCTGGAAGCTGCCGGAAGAGCAGAAGAGAAGATAAAACATCTTGAAGCTCACGGTATTCCAGAAGCGTTTGAGAAATTCTGGGAAGACATCAAAATTCTATATGCCATGCTTTCTGACTCTGTCAAAGGAAGGTATAGAGTTCCAGTTCGTACGCTTGGAGCTGTGGCATTCACACTGCTGTACTTTGTGAATCCTTTCGATATCATTCCGGACTTGATCCCATTCCTTGGATACGTAGATGATGCTTTTGTTCTGAGCCTGTGTATTAAGTTCATTGGAACAGATCTGGAAAAATACAGGATTTGGAAGGAAAGCAAAGGTACAATAGAACAAACAGGAAATTGAGAGCAGTTTATGATCAGTAATATGCTTTTTGCTTTGCTCACTCTTGCAGGAATTGCGCAGAATCCTGTGTCCACTGCTCGCCGGTTAATGCTTGACGGCTATTATCAACAGGCTGAGGAGGTGCTTGAGGCTGTTCTGGAGGTTGACTCGGAACAGAGAACAGATGCTGGTTTCTTGCTGGAGATTCTTCAGCAGACAAGGGATTATTACAACTTATCAGCTTCAGAAGCACTCGATCTTGCCAGGGACATTTTGGGCGAAAGTATTAATGCTTCCTGGTTTCTCGGAAGACTTGCCCCAACGGATACAATCAGGATAGATGGGCATCTGAGGTATCCCGGATTCAGAATAGAGCAACTTGCTTCAGGACATGACAAACCGTTTCTGTATATCCCGGGGAATTCAGCGTGGCTTCGAAATGTATACAGCCGCGCATCAAATACAGGATATTCCTCCTATTCAGATGGTGTTTCCGGAACCTATAACATGACATTCATGATTGACTCCATCTCTGTGAATACAGGAGATTCTCTGAATGTCTGGATCCCTATCGCCGGGAATTTCAATTTACAGGAAGCTTCTATTCCTGACTGGCAAATATTCGGTATTGATGTATTGAAGCTTGAGATTAATCTTGAAGATCCTGGGAGATTACCTGTTTTATATATTTCCGGAACTGCGGTACTGCAAGAATCTGATCATATTATTATTCAGATCTCACAGGAATTCACTGTCTATCCGATGGAATCCATGACCATAGATTCCGATAATATCGTCTTACCTGTTCCCGGTGTTTCAACTGAGATAGACCTTGCGCTTGCGGATTCACGATGGATTGATCCGACTGGAGAGATGTTCATTCATGCCAGACATATATCTGGAACCAGTCCGGATCCTCTTGCAAAAGTTGAATCGATTGTCAGGTACATTACTGATTCTTTGAGAATCTGTGAGGTTCCGACAGGATTATACATATACGAGGGATTGTCCAGAAGTGTAAGCAGAAATAAATGCGGAGACACTGCGGGAATATCAGCGTTTTTTGCGGCTGCCTGCCGTGCTCTTGGAATTCCCACCAGGGTGTGCGGCGGGTATTCATGCTCCGATGGTGATCCTGTGTTTCATTGCCGGAATGAATTCATGGTCAGCGATGGAATCTGGACATCTGTCGATATAGCATTCCATACGGTGGATTTGTGTACAAATGGAAATTCTCTCACATTTTCATATTCCTCTATGGGCGGGTGTGACGCAGCTCGTGTCTATACACTTCCTTCACTTGAGGATACTCTATTCCCGGCCAAGCAATCATGGCCAGTTGCATTTCCCGGAAGCTTGCCAGAAGCGGAATTGCGATCTGCCGGCGGATTTTGGACCTCACTTTCTGTAGCAGAGGTCACGTCCGGGACGGATCTGGATATTCAGTGGCAGTTCTAGCAGTAGCTGGAGTGCTCTGGCCATCCTGGGATACATCTCTGTTCTTTAAATTAAATGGAATTGAATCTTCTCCGCTTACATTCATAATGCGAACGATAACAAATGTTGATAACTGGATCCCTCTGCTGATAGGTTGCATTCTGCTTCTGCTATGGTGGGGCAGAACGAAACCATATGTTTCAAGCGGCAGCAAATGGAAACGGGCATTTGCGTCAAAAAACCCCAGAATAGTTCTGCTATGCATGATCCTGGCCGCATCTGCATCAGACCAGGTCTGCTACCATCTGAAAAGCAACGTAACCAGATCCAGACCCTGCTTTGAAGAGAACATCAGTGCAGAAGTGAATTACAGGGGAGACGTGCATGGCAACAGGTCTTTTCCGTCAGCGCATTCAGCAAATTCTGCTGCCCTTGCAACTACTATTGCACTCGCTTACCCCCCCCTTACTCCATTTGCATTATTGGTTTCATTCCTTGTCGGATTCAGCAGGATCTACCTGGGTGTTCATTATCCAATTGATGTTCTCACCGGATGGAGTATCGGAATATTGTCAGGCATTGTTTTCTGGTTGATCTTCAGGAAAATGTTTTCCCGGCCGGGCCTGATAGGGTACACCAATCGATTCCGTATTCGCCAGCCTGTTCCATATCCCTCTCCTGAATCACCGTGGAAACCGGTTGATTTCAGTTCACTGGATGGTTATCCCATGACAGGATATTTCCTGAACTCCGGTAAGGATTTAATCATCATGATTCACGGACTTCATGGCAATATTACATCGATTGCGGAACCCGGAATGATCTTCAGCCGAATGGGATATTCGGTGTTTCTGGTTCCCCTTCGGGGACATGATGGACATCCCGTTCCAATTACTTCCGGAGGACCTGCTGAAGTATACGACCTTGCAGGAGCGATCTCTCATCTGAGGGGGAAAATGGGGTTTTCCATGGGTCGAACGATTCTATACGGTTCATCAATGGGCAGTGTGATTGCACTGAAGATGTCCGGTATTCTTGGAGAACCTGTCGCGGGGATAATATGCCATGGAGCTTACAGAAACTTCTTTACTGCTGCGCAAATGAAGCTGGGGAGCATGAGGAAAGGAATTCTGAAGCTGTTGCTTCCTGCAGGCGCAAGAAGAGGACTTGAAGCATTCCGGCAAGAAGATTACATCAATAGTTCTGCTGTAACCAGGTTCGTATTTATGAATGGTTCCCGCGATGGGATATCACCTCCGGAAGCAGGTATTCAACTTGCTTCAGAATACGGTGGTCTTTTTGTAGCACTTGATGAAGCCTGGCATCCTGTCTGGAACGCACATAGATGGAGCCAGCCGCAGATTGAAGCCGCTTTCAAGGTATCTCTGGAATACATCAGAGGAAAGCAAACAACACCTGTGGCAGTTGACGAATCGGGATCTATCCATGATTTTCCCATCATACCGGAAATCAACTAAAGGATGATGAAATGACGAATATCAATCAGGCGACGGAAATGCTGCTGGCATTCTCCTCGTTACTGAAGGACCTGCAGGAAGAGCTCGATTCGGGTTCTGAGCTGCCTTCAAACGATATTGAGAATCTGGATGCCTATCAGGTTTTCATGTCACAGCTGATTCTTCTTCAGAGAGATCTTGAGGATTTTATAGAGAATGCTGTAACCCTTGAACTCTCAATGCAGGAAATGCCTGTTCAGGTTCTTGATTTTTCTTCAGAATGGGAACGGTTCAACTAAGGTATCGTCGTTTTGCCCAGCCTACAGAGATTGCTGTGAATACCAGAATCAGAATCGTAATTAAAATTCCAGAGATGAGCTTCTGCTTTTTTCCCGCGCTTACTGATCTGGAAGATAGAACAGGTATCTGAACCCAGGTATAGTTACCACGAGTACACTCAATGACTGCAAGCCCTTCTGTTCTATGGCGAGAACCTTCCTGATCAATCCATGTCCAGTATGATTTCCCGAATTCAATTCTGAATGTTTCACCGATGCTCAGGAAGTTCGTTCTTGATCCTGGATTGACTGAAAGCTCTTCCTTGTCAGCAAGGAACAGCAGGAGAGAGTCCGGGTTGGCGTACCTGTCAGGAACCTCAGCTGATGCATGAGTTGACCAGAAGATCGCTCCATCTGTTCCCATTTGATTATCACAGAGTTCATGAAGGAACTCTTCAGGAGTTGAAGCTGACAGCAGAAATACGATAAACAGGCTTATCCACATATTTAACCCCGGATTACTTTTCTGATAGCGGAGAAGAGGCTATCAGGATCTACTGGAAGCTGAAGATGCGTAACACGAGTTGTTACAGAGGGAATGCCTGTAGACAAACCGGAGGCTACAAGTACCGGTTGTCCCGGGATTCTTGCAGTAAGCGCATTGGCATAATGAAGGTTGCTCTGATCCAGTCTGCAGATAATCGCTCCGGCATTCTCCTGTCTGACAGCCATTTCTCTGGCGGATTCTGTATACAGGAAGTTCTTTGAGCTGACATTTGAAAGTACATCAAGGCAGAGTTCAGTGAATGCTTGCAGAGGTGAGTAGATTATTGCATCGATTTCCCTTTCGTTCTTTCGTGCAGCAGGAAGAGCAACCTGTAGTACTTCTTCTCCTGGAGATCCGGCGAGCCAGCCGCCGAAACCCTGGAATAAAATACTCAATTTTTCAAGAGTGGCTGAATGCTCAGTGAAATGCAATCCATGCAATCTGAAACGCAGAACATGATACCGCCCCGGAAGAAATGAAAATGTTCCAGTCTCCGGTGTGTTATCAAGCCATCCGGTTTCGAGACCCGTCCACCTGTCCGGGCACATGGGAGCAAGGATGCGCAGGAGTCCTGAAAGCAGATCAGTTGTTACTTCCCGGGAGAACCATACGGGAGCCCCATCGCTGGTAGTATTACCGGAAATATCGAATTCCCATCCTTCCCGTCTGCATGCGGTGGAGAGATACTCCGCAAGGGAACCGGGTTCGGAAGAGGACGACATTGAACCTGGTCCAAGAGGAGCAATAACCGCAATTCCGGCTCTGTTTGAATCAAGAACCGTATGATGAATCAGATTCTCGGATTCTATCCGACGAATTCTGCTGAAACATTTCATACTTTTCCAGATGAACTCGACAGGTTCAGGAATGAAAACACCGGCCAGCGCAGATCTGAATTGTGAAAGCACAGACGGGCAGTCAATCCTGTCCAGTATTCTAGCAGCATTCTGCTCACACGCCTGATCTGAGCCTATACCTGTTGCTTCCTGAAACCAACCATTCCATGATATGATTTCACCTGTGGATGTATACACCGCAGTTCCACCTGGAAAGCGTTCACCTTGGTTCTTGCTTCTGCAACCGGCATTTTTATCCTCAGGAAGTTTCGTCCAGGTTACCAGGAATCCATTTCGAGCAGGATGAATTTCCTCGATGAATCCCTGGTGATTTTCTAGTTTTGCGCTTTTTTTCCCTGTAGCGGACAGATGGTCAATAGGGCAATCAGCGCATTGCCTTGAGTATCCGTAAAACTGATAGCAGTGAGAAATACCTAGTGACCGTCCCTGCCATAGAACATGAGTGTCCTTCATCAGAACCGCCTGAAGTGATGAAAAATCCGGGAGCTTATCCTCGGGAATACTCATTAATGAAAGATCAATTTTTCTGAGAATTTTCCCGAAAGCATCTACGGTTGAGTAAGGAATTTCCCTTTCATCATCCCAGGCAGTGAGCAGAATATAGCCGTCTTTCAGGACTGTGATATGTGTGTCTTTGAAACATTCCTCCAGAGGGCGGTCGGAGACAAGCAGATCTCTGATTTTACTGTCGGTTCTGCTGCTGGCAATCGGGCTGGCTGATTCCTCCGGTCCGAATATCGCTATGACAGAAGCCCCAAAGCCTATCGCTGCAGTGTCAAGAACCTTTCCGAGTGCTTCTGTGTCTTGCAGACCTGAGAGTTGAATGTCCAGTTCATGAAGCAGTGCCTGCAGTTTATGTTCTCCATAAGTAGCTCTGAATTGCTCATACCTCATTGAAACAGCAGGCATCAGCGCATCCGCTCTGCGCTGCAGTCTGTCGGCATTACCTCTCCAGGGAGCAACAAGAAGAATATTCCCGTACGGATATAAAAGGCACTGTCCGGTGAAACCCAATGGAGAATCCTTACCGCCGGAGTCGACCCATACAGGATACTGGAGATTTGCTGATTCGAAAGCGCTGGTTGTTTCTAAATGTTCTGTGTCTATTTCAACGTTAACCATACTTACGGGAACATACCCATGTACCGATCTAACCATTAAAACTGCTGCTTCGAGTTCAAGTACATCAATGAGGTAGACCAGGAGATCATCAGTCCCCTGGATATTCATGCTGGCAAGGCGATCAAGCTCCTCAACAGGGAAAACCAGTCCTCTGGGCTGCTGAATGAAGCTGTAGTCCATTCCGCCGAAGTTATTACTTGTTCTGGAGAAGACCAGCCTGTGTCCTTTGCCTTTCTTATCCAGAAAAGTTACATATCCCTGAGCCTGATCGGAGTTATCAAGCAGGGAAGAGATCAGCTCGCTTTGCGAGAGTTCCCATGGTGTATATCCCAGAAGGCATAGAAAACCAGGAGATACAATTGGCAGGTGTCTATCAGGAATAACTCTGATAAACGGAATAGCTGGATTAGATATACCGTTTTCTTCTATTTCAAGGTAATAAACAAGGAGGGATGACTCACTATCCATCCTTGCTGCTGTAAATAGTGGGGTTAAATCTGGAGAGAACCAGACCATGCTGAATTCGTCTGTCAAAGGCCAACTGCTGAAAAGGGAGGAAATATCCTTCCCTTTCAGGTCAGGTATTTCCTTTAATGATCCATCAGATCCGGTGCCTGTTGCCTCTTCGACAATTTTTCCGGAGAGCGAAATTCGCAGGAGCATTTCCGTCGAATTCAGGGTTAACCTCCATTTTTGACTTAATACAATATAACACTATTTCTTCCAGAATATGGCGGGAACTCCCGGAGGAATACAGTGTTAAACATACAGAAAGATGACGAATCAGAATACGTAAGCCTAATTACCGTAATACCAATACGTTAGGTGTGTCCTTGACATCTTTCTGCGATGTATGCATATATCGGTTCCACTTTGAATTGAACTGATTCAGCGAGTTAACTCTTACTGATGCAGTACGTCGGAAAAAGGGTTGACAAGGATAGTGGTACGTTCTAGGTTATAAGTTCGCGCTGCGGAGCGCAAGATCTTTGAAATCTGTGAGAAGACAGCATCGCAAGAGCATGGTCTGTGTCGGTTCCTTGAGTCAGTCCCATTTGGGACTGGCACTTGGCTCAAAACGAGCGGATCTGCGAGCTATAGCAGATCGGACCATATAAAAATGAATAGCAAACTATACAGGTAAATAATCCTATATAAATATATACGGAGAGTTTGATCCTGGCTCAGGACGAACGCTGGCGGCGTGGATAAGGCATGCAA
>JAIOQY010000118.1 GCA_021108435.1 Candidatus Aegiribacteria sp. | reverse complement strand
TTAAGCCTGGGTATCTGTATAACTGGCTGCCCGTTGAGTGAGTACTGGACGTATTCAGGTATCTCGTTCTCGTTCTCCACAATGGCTCTGACAGTAAGCCAGTCGCCATCGTAGGTCTCTCCGTCAACAGGTTCAGTGATGTTCACGCCGGTAGCGGAGATAACAAAAAGTACAAAGCAGGCTGTGATTCCCATAATACGCTCCCTATTCTTCTATTCAGTAATTACACTTATGAATCCATCATCTCAACAGGCACAGGCCGGTTGTTTCCGTGATATTTCCGGATTGAATCCTGCAGAAGTAAAGTCCGGCTGAAACAGGCTCCCCGTTTCGACTTCTTCCATCCCAATGCACCGAATGTACTCCAGCCATAAGCTCTGAACTTTCAAGGGTAGAAATAATTCTGCCAGAAAGATCATACACTTCAATTGAGGTGAATCCCGGTTCTGAAAGCTCGAATGTAATAAGTGCTGAGGAATGGAAGGGATTCGGTCTGGCGCAAAGACCAAGGCGGTGGGAAGGCTCCAGGTTGATTCCTGTTTCTGTTACGGCAAAGCTTATGGTGTCTGCTGCAACAGGAATACCTTCGTCGAAGGATGTCACTATCAGCTCGTTCGACCCCACATCCGCGAACAGATCGTCTCGATAAGTGTACTTCAAACCGGTTCCGAAGGCGTAGAGATTCAAGTCAGTGGCTGCTATGTAAACAACACCATCGGTAATGGCCGGGCTGGACACAATTCCTAACAGGCCACCATAGGTGATGTAGCTCCAAACCTCTGCTCCTGTTTCACAGTCCAGAGCCACAACTCTGGCAGTGTTTGTGAAGCATTCCCCATAGAAAACCATGCCGTCCGCAATGCCGGAAGAGCCGTGCTGGTAACCTGGTACGGACCAGATTGTTCTGCCGTTGGAAGCATCCAGACAATTATAGGTATCATCCTGATCAGCAAAAAAGAGCCTGCCATCGTGATAGGCGGGAGTAGCTGTGATAGAGTATGCGGGACCAATATATGCCTCCCAGACGGTTGTCCCTGTTATTGCGTCAATTGCCCGCATCTTGCCGTCATTTCCACCTATGTATATCAAACTGTCTACAACCACCGGAGAAGAATCCCAGTAGCCATCATAGCTATCGGTATTTTCCCAGATGATCGAGCCTGTATTGGCTTCCAGGGCGTACAAAGGACCCATGCAAGTTGGGATAAAAACCATACCGTTCCATACCGTCAAACAGCTCGCTGTATTTCCAGAGAGTGTATCCGCCCATATTTCCGTACCTGTTGCCGCATCAAAACAATAGACATAAGATATGTCTAGATACTCATCACGTCGTCCACAGTACACACTGTTATCAACCGCTGCAGGGGTGCTTCCAGAGTAATCAGCATCTCCGTTAGCCCAGATCCTCTCACCGGTTAAGGCATCCAGGCACCAAAGTGAATCGCTTGCGGTGTAAAGGTAACCGTTCTTTACTGTAACTGCGTCATCTGTAGCTCCAACACGATATTTCCATATCAGCTCGCCTGTAGCAGCATCAAGGGCATACAGGGTGTCATTGCCATGATCCGAGGGATAGTACACAATTCCATCTACTATAACCGGTGTTGGGAACTCGTGATGAAACCCTGTGACCTGTGCGGTCCATAGTATCATGTTGTCCGTAGGAGCAGGCGATTCGGAAAAGCCATGATGCAGATCATTCTGCATGTATGTGTACCAGTCGGTGTTTAACCGGGGGATCTGTACAACTGGCTCGCCGTTGAGGGAGTAGTGAACTGAATCAGGGAGTTCGTTTTCATTCTCTACAATAGCTCTTACAGTGAGTAGGTCACTGATGTTGTATGATTCTCCGTCAACAGGTTC
>JAIOQY010000117.1 GCA_021108435.1 Candidatus Aegiribacteria sp. | reverse complement strand
TGTGGATGGACGGCCCTTTGAGAGCAATGGAATCAGGCAAACTGGATATCAAGGAGTTAGTCGATCTTGTTTTCGATCAGTCTATGACACACCGGAGATAAGAGGGGTCAGAGTTGCTGAAAGAACCGGGCTCTCTTCCTGAATGGTGAAATGATCTCTATCCCCTGATCAGTAAAGAATCTTTCCGTATTATGACCTTATTCCTGCACATTCCGTATGCCTGCACTGTAAACAGAAAAGGGCAGGTTATGTTCGAATTTCGGCTATTCGATTATAATGATATCAGTGGTCACCTTTGACGAACATAACAAATACGCTTATAGTCGTTTTGCAAGTAAACGAACATTACGGAGAAATATGATTCAGCCAGGAAGAAAACTTAGAACCAGCAGTGGTTACTATACGTTTTTACCCGATCCTCTCCCTCCTGAGCTGAAATGGACACCTAATCTGGTTCGATCTCTGTCAAACGCGGACAGAGCAATAGGGAAGCTGGCCGGAGAGGGTCACAGGCTTCCAAATCCCCACGTGCTCATGCGTCCATTCATCGCTCGCGAGGCTGTGCTGTCAAGCAGAATCGAGGGTACGCAGGCTACTCTGGGGCAACTTCTGGCAGCAAATGCCGGCGCAGTTCTGAAAGAGAGCCCGGCAGATCTGCAAGAGGTAGCCAACTACGTAGCAGCACTGGAGTTTGGCATACGTAGACTTGAAGAGCAGCATCTATCCATGGATCTTATTCTAGATCTGCACAACCAACTGATGACAGGAGTCAGAGGGGGTGCGGCGCGTCCGGGCACTATCAGAAACACTCAAAACTGGATTGGATTACCGGGATCCACCGTCTTCGAAGCATCCTATATACCTCCTCCACCAGAGAAACTGTTCGAACTTATGAGTGATCTTGTAGCTTTCATGATGCAAAGGGAGTTGCCACCTCTTGTTAGCATAGCTCTGGTGCACTATCAGTTCGAGGCCATTCATCCTTTTCTTGATGGAAACGGAAGGCTGGGCCGGCTTCTAGTTACTTTGTTCCTTATTGACAGGGCAATTCTTCCCACTCCCCTTCTTTACCTCAGTGCTTTTTTCGAGGCCAGCCGGGGAGAGTACTACAGATGTCTCAGAGCTGTTACAGAAGAAGGTGACTGGAATCGCTGGCTCCAATACTTTCTCGGCGGTATTGCCCTGCAGTCTGATGACGCACTGAACAGAGCCAGCCGAATAGTCGACCTTCTCGACCAGTGGCGCGTTCGAGCAGCCGAGTTTCCGGGCTCAACCCCCATAAGTCTCCTGAATCTTCTTGCAGGCAATCCTTTTGTAACAATTCCTGGAATTTCAGAGAAGCTGGGTGTAGCAAGATCCACCGCCAGCCGGGCTATAGAATACCTGGTTAAGCTTGGTGTGCTGGAGCAGACCGACCGCAGAAAGCGAGACAGGTCCTGGCTGGCACCTGCTTTACTGAGAATACTGGAGGAACCCGCTGAAGCATATTATAAGAATAACTCCAAATAATCAGTTATTTTACGAAGCATCGCAAAGAGCTTGTGATCTTTGCCGGCTACAGACAGAGTATCATGCATGTGGAACTCAGGGATCCGGCACTGACGTGAATCAGATAGACACCCTTCTCTGAAACCGAAAAACAGTACTGCCCGGTGCTGTGGCAAACACCATTGTGCACCATCCTTCCTGTCATGTCATAAACAGATATGTCAGCGGGAATGCCTGGTGTAACCACATCAAGCCACACATCACCGGATGCAGGATTGAATTCTGGTCTTACTGAAACAGCCCCTGTAACAGAACCGGAGGAGGATTCAATTCCAGTTACATAACCCCGGTCAACAAAGAGCACCTCAGGCTCGCTTTTGGATCCATCCATCCATGCTATCCAGTACCCCAGTGAATCACTGCAGACTGCAAAATTGAAGCCATATATATTTCCAACTCCATACTGAACTGTATGGATTTCAGGATTCCATCCATTTGAATAATGCCTGCACATGATACTGTCATCCTGAACCCAGGCAAGAAGAAGGCCGTCATCCTCTCTGTTGCAGGACATCGCCCACGGCTGATAGAGGGGAAGATCAAAATCCAGCTCGTATGTAGAAACAGTATCTGAGGTCATACCGTCAAATGTGGAACACCTCAGCCTGAGTGTGTCAGTGGTGGCCCAAAGAAGGAGTATCTCGTCCGAATAGCTTCCCGCTGCCTTCAGCTCCACAGGCCTGTCATGAGTGGTACAACTCCAGATTGTGCTCCAATCCATTAATTCCATGTCTGAACCCGAATAAGGCTGGTGAACACCGCTATAAAGTTCGAACAAATCTTCGCTAGAACTGCAAAAACTAAGCGTGGTAAAATGCGTCGGAACATTCTGTCCACCGCAGAATATCGGCCTGATTACAGGATAATAGATGCCGCCATACCATAGCCTGGATGAAAACCCCATATACGAATCCAGCACTATTCCCAGTGTGGGATCCGGTACATACCGCGCAGTAAGTGAATGAAGAGCCCCCTCTCCAACTTCGCTAACCATTGGATTTGCACTTACCCATATTCCGCTGTCATTGCTATCGTTTCTTGAAAGCTTCAGGCTCATCCGAATGTTATTGCCTGATCCTGGATTCACGAAATTTTCAAGGGCTATCTCCCGTGACATGACAGTCTCAAGGTTAGAGGGTTCAAGCACATACAATGAGTCCAATCCAGCCCAGTGATCACATACGGCTACCGCCAGGTATTCAAATGAGGGACCGATCATCCCTATGCTTACTTCGGGAAGGTAGAAGGTTCTTTCAACCGTTGTATTCAGTATCCGTACCGTTGATTGATAATTCCCGGACCAGGCCAGATATACATCACCGTCCGAGCTGAGAATATCCACGTGAGCCATTACTGAACCACTGAAAATGAGCAGGAAGGCAGCAGTGATCGTATTCGTCAAAAGTGAAATCGGAGACCGGATATTTTTCATAATACAACTCCATCTCAGCAATATTTAACCATTAATATCCCAGTATTATCTAATAATCCATAATAATATCTCCTCCCTGACCTTGTCAATCCCTTGAATAAACGGGCTCTCTTTCCGAGTGGAGAAATGATAATTGAACCTACGTAAAACCTATCAGGCAATCAGAATATTAAGCAGCTTGCTGTATAGAATCAGACTCAGGTCTGAGTATACTTTAAAGACCTTCATACATTTCAGTTGAATTCACTCTTCAGCTCAGAAGACATCCTGCCAGCAGGAAGGCGCCGAAACATATCATAAGAACACCGCCA
>JAIOQY010000116.1 GCA_021108435.1 Candidatus Aegiribacteria sp. | reverse complement strand
CAAGTAATGCCATACTTCCTTCAGCGTCAGCCGGTCCTGCCGGATGGACCTACCTGACGTATAGAAGATATTCTGATAACAAGATTATGTCCGTCTCCTTCGGCGAGACAAGCTATTTCGAAACCGAAGTTTCTAACGGGGGAGACACATCGGCTCCGATTATTACATCAGAAAAGGCCGGAAGCGGAGTTGTCTCAATTATTTACCATGATGAGAATCACGATATAAGAATGGCGCTCTCAACGGATAATGGTGCCCACTGGACTGTGTCCAGCGCTATTTCCAAGGGTTACTATCCATTCATCGATGTTATGAATTTCAGTAGAAGATGCGCCCTTGCGTTCATTGATTACACTACCGAAAATATCTACTACTCTTCCGCTGAAAATCTTCAAGCGCTGCCAACCGTAAGCCCTGTTGTTGTATCAGAACAATCAGTATTCATGGGTGGTCCACCAGTAATCAGACATGGGGGGCTGACATCAGGAGTATCCCTTTTCTACATGGGTCCCGGAACAGGAGGGCCTGAACCTCAGGATCTCTGGTTCGACAATTCTCTCAAAACTGAATCGAATCCTGAACCTGAATTATCCGGAACGGATTTTTCAATGAGTCCTAATCCGTTCACATCCTGTCTTTCCATCGAATTCAGTTTCACAGAGCCAGGTGAATGCGCACTTGATCTCTACTCCATGAATGGCAGACTCGTTGAATCGATTTACAGCGGTGTAACAAGCAGAGAAACGGTTCAAATTGGTGAACAATTGCCAGCTGGTATCTACAGTGTTGTTCTCCGAACCGGTGATTCAATGACTACAAGAAGGGTTGTGAAGCTCTAGCCCTTACAAGATCAGTAACAAAAGCGGCTGCCGGGCATTTACCCGGCAGCCGTTTTTCGAATAAGCCTGTCAGAAAATCGATTTCCGTTCTTCGATTCGCATCGATATCCTGCAGCATACTTGATCTGTTTCCGGAAGAGGAAAGCAGGAAATCCAGCATTACAGAAGCTTCCTTTTCAGCAGCTTCCCTGTAACCGAACGGGATCACATTAACAAGTTCCCGAAATAGTTTTTCGATCAAAGAACTCAATCTCGCATGACGCAGCTGGTTGTTCCTCACCCCAGCAAGAGCGCTCAGAGGATTGATAACGCTGTTGACAAGCCATTTTGCCCATCGGACAGTATCCATACTATCAGTAATTTCAATTGGAATTCCGCAATCCTTGAACAGTGACCTCGCGGTGCCGTCAGAAGAAAGAATAAGTTCACCCGGAGTCGTATCAACAAACCGCTGATCCATAAGAAGAAATCCTGCCGTGAGTACAGCAGGTTCTACTCTTTCACTCCACGAATCGCCCCATTCGGTTTCAAGACCCATGCCGTTTGTAAAGCAGATACAGCGGTTTGAAGTAGAACTTTCCGCCAGTGACGAAACATCTTTTAAATCAAAGGCTTTCACTGCGATAACGCAGTATTCACCGTCTACATTATCACCGGCTTCGAATTTATCAACTCTTGCTTCTCCGCTGAATTCTCCTGTGGATTCGAGCCGGATTCTTCCGCGGCCACAACCGGGAGGGCCTATCAGGACAACATCCAGAGAGCATGAAAGAGCAACGGCAAGCCCTGTTCCAACCGCACCGTCACCCCAGATTAATACGCGATCTCTGCTATTTGGCACTTTCCTTTTCGTGTTTCTTATCTTCTTTTTTAAGCTTTTCTATTACTTCCTCGATTTTTTTCTTGCCTTTTTCCTTTGCTTCCTCAAGCTTTTCCCTGGACTCTTCAAGCTTCTCTCTGCTTTCATCGTACTTCTCTTTGCCTAATGTAGAAGCTTCCGCATACTTCTCTTTCCCTGCTGCAATAAGCTTTTCAGCTTCTTCGCGAACCAGGGAATAGAATTCCTCACCCTTCTCTCGAAGATCTTCAGAAGTCACCCTTACTTTTTCTCTCGTCTCTTTGCCTCTGGCAGGAGCGTAGAGAAGCGCTACTATACCTCCGGTCAGTACACCCGCAATGAATGCCCAGAACTCGCCTTTCCCATTATTAGCCATGCTTTTCTCCTTTCACTTTCCACAGCATTTCTTGTATTTTTTACCACTGCCGCATGGGCACGGATCGTTTCTGCCCACTTTTGGCTGATTCCTGACAACAGTACTTTGTCGCCCTCCATCCTGGGGTTTTCTCCCTTCTCCGGGGCTTATATTCGGCAGAACAGCGGAGGGATGCATCGCGTTCCCGCTGACTTCCCGGTTTTCAGGCATGTCACTTCTGGCACTTCGAGGCCATAATGTGAGGACCTGCCGCACGACAAGTTTATCTATCCTGTCCAACAGTTCTTCAAACAGTCCGAAAGCTTCCTTTTTGAACTCAACAAGTGGATCGCGCTGAGCGTAGGCTCTCAGCCCAATTCCGGATTTAAGGTGATCGATTCCGTATAGATGCTCCCGCCACATGGAATCAATTGAACCAAGAACAGCTCGCTTCTCGAGTTCAGCGGACAGCTCAGGTCCGATCCTTTCCTTCTTCATCCTGTAGTAATCCAATATCCTGTCAGCGGCGATATTCCTGGCTTCCTCAGCCGTATGTTCCCCTGAAAACAGATCGGACAGGTCAATTTTCGAACCTGAGAGTTCTCCCAGAAGCACTTGTCCGCGTGTAAGTTCCCATTCCTCAGCCTCGGTATCGTCGGGGATAGATTCAATAAGAATATGCGATGAAACAGCACCTGCCATGTCATCAACTTCTTCCGAAAGATTCTCACCTGTGAGGGCCTGAAGCCTCCTGGAATAGATAACTTCCCGTTGCCGGTTAACTACATCATCATATTCCAGAAGGTGTTTTCTGATTCCGAAGTTGTATTCCTCAACTCTTTTCTGAGCTTTCTGGATGGCCTTTGTGAGCAATGTGTGTTCGATGGGCTCCCCTTCGTCATCTCCGCCGCTTTTCTTCATGAAATCAATGAGTTTTTCGGAGGCAAACAGCCTGAAAAGATCATCTTCAAGCGAAAGGTAGAATCTGCTTGTTCCCGCATCTCCCTGGCGTCCGCTTCTTCCTCGGAGCTGCCTGTCAATCCTTCGCGATTCGTGTCTGGCTGTGCCTATTACGAAAAGACCTCCGGGAAAAGTTGTTCCACTGCCATCTGTAACTTCCTTGATATTCTCCGCGAGTTTAATGTCCGTACCGCGTCCCGCCATATTGGTCGCGATGGTAACAGCACCTTTCTGCCCTGCTCGTGATATTATCTCAGCCTCGCTTTTATGCTGCTTTGCGTTTAGCACACTGTGAGGAATCTTCCTTGCCTTCAGCAGCCTTGAGAGCAGCTCCGATATATCCACAGATACGGTACCGACAAGTATGGGCTGACCCATGGAGTGAAGCCTCTCAATTTCAGCAATAATGGCGTTGAATTTCTCCCGTCTTGTCCGGTAGACCTGATCATTCAGATCCTGACGTACAACAGGGACATTGGTCGGTATTACAACAACATCCAGGTCGTAGATACTCTCGAATTCGTCTGCTTCAGTCTCGGCGGTTCCTGTCATTCCCGCAAGTTTGGAGTACATCCTGAAGTAGTTCTGAATGGTTATTGTCGCAAGCGTCTGGGTTTCGCTTCTTATCTCAACATTCTCCTTAGCCTCAAGAGCCTCATGAAGACCGTCACTGAAACGCCTTCCAGGCATAAGACGTCCTGTGAACTGATCTACAATTACAACTCTGCCATCCTGCATCACATACTCAACATCCTTCTCATATAACTGGAAAGCCCGCAGGAGCTGGTCGATATTATGAAGCGCTTCAGCTTTCCTGGAATGATCAAGGTATGCCTTCTGTTTAAGTTCGAGTTTTTCCTCCTCGGGGATATCCTGCATCTCTATCTCAGCTATCGCGTCCCCGATATCTTCCAGAAGGAAGAAATCCGGATCTTCCAAAGAAAGTGTCTTTCTGCCGTTTTCGGAAAGGGCTATTGATTTTTCTTTCTCATCCATTGAGAATAGAAGGTCTTCATCAAGTTCATGAGTTCTTTTTTCACGAAGGAGGACACCTTCCATCCTCTGAATCGCCTGGAGTTTGTCCGGGTCCTGCAGAGAACGAACGAGTTTTTTCTGTTTAGGGGCACCCTTCTTTGCTTTCAGGTAAAGCAGAGCTGCATCTTCAATATTGCCACTTTCCCACAGTTCATCAGCCTCGGCTGCTATTCTGTTGACAAGAAGTGTCTGCTTTCTGACAAGCTTGTGAACATCGTTTCGGTATTCCTTGTAACGGTTTTTGGATCTTGCAACAGGACCGCTGATGATAAGAGGAGTTCTTGCTTCATCAACAAGAACACTGTCCACCTCATCAACAATAACGTAGTTATGTTCACGCTGGACTCTGTTTTCAAGACGCACAGCCATGTTGTCACGCAGGTAATCAAAACCGAACTGATTATTCGTACCGTATGTAATATCGTTCAGGTACTGTTTCCTGCGCTCCTCAGGAGACATCTCCATCTGGATGCAGCCAATTGATAATCCCATGTATTCGTAGACGCCACTCATCCACTCAGCATCTCTTTTTGAAAGGTAATCGTTTACTGTAACCAGATGCGCTCCCCTCCCGACCGGAATATCCTGCAGCGGTTCAAATTTCCAATCTTCGGGATTATCGCCCCATTCCTCCACCGCGAGTGAAACCCATTCGGGATTAAGCTCAAGAGCGTTCAGGTACATCGGCATAACAGCTACAAGAGTTTTTCCTTCGCCGGTTGCCATCTCGGCAATTCTACCCTGATGAAGAACAACGGCACCCATTATCTGAACATCAAAAGGAACCATGTTCCATTCAAGCTCGCTGCCTGAGACCATCCATGATTTCCTAAGGAGGCGTCGGCAGGCTTCCTTAATCACTGCAAAGGATTCGCACATGATCTCGTCAAGTGTCTCACCCTGAGCTAGCCGAACCCGGAACTGTCTTGTGTAATCCTTCAGTTCCTCTTCAGACAGGGTTTCCAGTTGCGCAGAATACTCATTGGCCTCCTGAACATAAGGCATGAGTTCGCTTGTTTTCTTGTTCTGTCTGTCACCGAAAAAGGATTTAAAGGCTTTCTTGATCAAAATTCCATTCCCCTGTTAATTGAATCGTTATCATGATAACATACACAATATCAGTAAGCAACTCAATAATAATCAACTGCGTATTATTCTGAAATATGCTGACTATTGTACTTCAGAAGTTCTATCTTTTGTTTCTTCACCAGTCCCGGGCCAGGGCGGTCTCCGCAGACATCTTCCAGCGAGAAGAAGCAGCAGAATGCTAATCAATAAGAGCAGCGCGGTTCTCAAACTCATTTATCAAATTCAGTAAAGAGTCGGACTTCACAACAAAAACCTCAGTGGAATCCCCGGTTTGCAGTGCTTCCTGAAAACGTTCCCTGGAATAAACAAGGTCACCATCTCTCAGGGCATCCCTTCCGGAAATGTAAAGTGCCCAGCCGAGATTTCTGGCAGTATCAGGACAATTCCTACTTTCCTGTGCTCTTCTCAAAGCCCATATCCGTCTTTCATCATCTTCTTCCGCTTCTGCCAGTTCAGCACAGGCCTGCCAGTAAGAATAACCTGTATATCCTTCAAGACGCATCCAGTGTATCTGCTCTCTGGACTGCTCGAGCATACCCCCCCGCGCAAGGTTTTCAGCAAGAACGCATCTGTAGAACTCACTGGATGGAGCTTTATCAACCGCATCAGCCGCAAGATTAATGATGCTGTCGCCAGAAACTTCGTTCTGAAGCAGTATTGCCAGCCAGATACAGGCATCAGCGGCAGCAGAATCATCATCTGAAACAGATGTCTCATGGAAATAATCCAGTGAGGCTGATGGGTGAAGATTCATCTCGCGTTCAGCCACTGCGAGGTAATATCTGCATACTCCGCCTCCTCGCACATAAGTCTTAAAATCGAGCAGTTCTTTAAACATCGAGAGATTCCTCAATGCTCTCAAATATTCCGCAAGATACCACTGCTTTTCAGGCTCGGTGTGCCAGGCGGCAAGAGCGGGAACAAGAGCTTCCTCAGGCTGCTCCATTCTGTTGTATACCCATGCGAGTCTATACAGCAGCCAGGAGTTATCCGGATCGTTAATGGTCTCTTCAAGAAGTACAGGAAGAGCTTCGGGCAGGTTTCCCTCCGAGATAAGAGAATCCCCCCTTGAAAATGAAAGCAGAATAATGTAAAACGGCAGGAGCAGTTGCGGCTGCAGCAGTTCTCAGAATCCTGTCAGAGAGGAATCCGGAATTGACCCGCTGCAATGCAGCTGAATAAGGAAAGTGTCAGAAGCTCTCCATTCCAGATCTACAGCTCCAAGTACCCTTCCGGATGAGAAACCATGGAAATCGTACAGCCTTGAATAACCGATATCAAGGGATGCGGTTACATTCGGGTGAAGAGAAAACATCATGGTTCCAACGTAAGTTCCGCTTCCAAGGGTTCTGCCGCCACCTGACATCAGGCTGAAACCGGCCCATCCTGAAAACTCGGGATTGAACCATCCATCATCCGAAGATTGAATAAGCGAAAACTCCGAAGGTTCAAGACCTATAGCAAGAACAGCAGATGATATAGCAAACAAAAATACCAATAATACAATGCGCATTTGTAACTATTCTCCTTTCAGAATACTGTTATAGTAATATATTACCCGAAGAGGCAGGTCAATGTTCCATTTGAAAAAGGCGGTAACGTGGAAAAGTTCAGGTATCCGAAAAATGTTGTATTCAGAGAGGAACCCGAAGGCGGGATACTGTTCGATGTAAACACTGGCAAACTCAAACTTGTGGAGGATGTCGCGTGGGGAATCTGCAATCTTATCGACAAGGGTAAAACCAGAACCGCAATTCTTCGTGAACTTGAAAAACTCTATCCCGAAGAAACCACTCTTGAGAATGATCTCGACCTTTTTCTCAATGAACTTGTCGAGACTGAATTTCTGATATCACTGGAGGAAGACTGATCTTGTTCGTCCCCCCGAGAGAAGCAAATTTACTAATAACACACAGGTGCAACCTTTCATGCCGCCATTGTGGGGTTTACAGCCATGGAAAGCTTCAAGGTGAACTTTCCCCTGCGCAATGGGGAATTGTTCTGGATAAACTCGCGGAAGCAAAACTCCTTACACTCACATTAACTGGCGGTGAACCTTTTATGCGGGAAGATTTT
>JAIOQY010000115.1 GCA_021108435.1 Candidatus Aegiribacteria sp. | reverse complement strand
AATAGAAATAGTCATGTCAGATTACCCCGGTGGGTGGTAGAGAGAAAAACAGATATAATCTGAAATAGGTGTTTTAGAATTATCACAGGGAGGTTAATATGTTTGAATATCTGATTGTTATCGCAATGCTGGGTTCAGGATTTACAGGATTCACTGAAATCACTGAAACAGGCACAGACGGCTGCGTTATCACAGAAATGATGACAGAGATCAATGGAGAAATCGTTGAGAACACAGGACAGGTTCTGCAGGAAACCGGTGATACAGGCGGCACCGACCTGTCTCCTGCGGTTTTCTGGGTTGATAGGAATCACCAGGCTGCTATCGCAGATGAAACGGTGATCTGCAGGGATGGTGCGGGAATTCTGGCCTGCTGGGGACTCAACAATGACAGGATTTCCAGATATGATACTTTCGGATCGGAAATACCTCTCTGGACTTACAGTATGCCGGGTAATGAATGGGATATGGATGTAGCAGCAGGGCAGGATACCCTGATGTTTTCAGCAGCTTCCAATATAGACGGAATATTTGCCTGGCTGTCCGGGTCATCCGTGCCTGATCTATCTCTTGATCCCGGTAGGAAACAGGACATTTCATCTGACGGACTGTATCTTGTCTATATCAACAGCTCGGGAGATTCGCTCATATGCGTGGACACCTCTACCGGTTCCGCAATCTGGCAGACTGCGCTGTTTGTTGCAGGAAGTCAGACAGACGGCGTGGAGATCTGCGGTGACAATTCACGCGTAGTGGCCTCGGTCTATGATGCTTCTTCCGGATGCATGGTTTACGATATGACTGACGGAAGTCTTATCGGTACCCCTGTGGGGAATTACAGTCAGTCACCTGCCAGAATCTCCGATGACGGCACAAGACTGGTAAATGGCGACTTCTATGGACGTATCAAGTTCTACGAATTCGATGGAGCGTCCTGGGTTCAGCTTCTGAATTTCTATACGGGGCATACCTGGGCAACGGGCGTGGGGATAAGCGGTGACGGGCAGACCGCTGCCGGCGGAACAATGGGAACCAGTCCACTAAGAGGAAAAGTCGTTGCTTTCGACTGGCCTGAAGGAGGCTCACCGACTCAGCTGTGGCAGTACAACGATTACGGAGATTTTGTCACTTCTGTTGATATCTCTGAAGATGGTTCGGTAATCGTTGCCGGAAGCTGGGGACAGTTTCAGGGTACCTTTGGTGATGTTTTCACAGCCTTTGAACATAGTGGCGGCGTGATATTCAGTCTTCTGGATGACATAGACGAACCGGGCTCGATCTACAGTGTCAGTGTAAGCTCTGACGGGAGTTATGCGACAGCTTCCGGTAAGGCCGTTCATGCAAGACAGATGGGTAACGGGGGGCAGGTATACAGCATAGATCTGACGACTACAGGAATGGAAGGAACCCATGCGGATCCACTGCCTTACTGGATGGGGGAGCCGTACCCGAATCCGACTGTCTCGCAGATGAGCGTGGAGATGCATGTACCGCAAACGGGCAGAATTACTGATCTTGCCGTGTACAGTCTCGATGGAAGGCGGGTAGCCACTCTGAACTGCGTAACTGCTCCAGGAGATCATGTCTCTGTCTGGGATGTTACGGATGATTCAGGTGAATCCCTATCTTCAGGGCTCTACCTGATCAAATTGAGTGCTCCCGGGACGGTTTTAACCAGAAAAGTGATGATACTGAACTGACCTGACAGCCTGGAGAAATTATGAACAGGGAGAGTAGAGCCGTAGTTCTTCTCAGCGGCGGGCTTGATTCCGCGACGACCCTGGCTGTTGCCGGGGCTGAAGGGTTCAGTACATACGCGATGTCCTTCAGCTACGGTCAGCGGCATTCACCGGAACTTGAAGCTGCCGCAGAAATTGCCGTGATTCTGGGAACCGAAGATCATATAACAGTATCTCTTGATCCGCGCCTTTTCGAAGGATCCGCGCTTACCGGTACGGAGAATGTGCCTGTAAACAGTTTAACCATTGGAATCCCGGAGGAAATACCCCCTACGTATGTTCCCGCACGGAATACAATTTTTCTTTCAATGGCTCTGGGATGGGCTGAGGTGATAGATGCAGGACACATTTTCATCGGTGTCAACGCGCTGGATTACAGCGGTTATCCTGATTGTCGCCCGGAGTACATCTCCGCTTTCCAGAGGCTTGCTGATCTCGCGACGAAAACAGCGGTGGAAGGGTATCCCACGAGGATTCATACGCCGCTTCTGAATATGACAAAGGCTGAGATCATCAGATTGGGGCTCGAACTAGGCGTTGATTATTCATTGACGGTAAGCTGCTACAATCCGGACGGAGAAGGGCGAGCCTGCGGTCGCTGTGATTCATGTTATCTTAGATTGAAGGGTTTCAGGGAGAACGGTTTGAAAGATCCTGCTGCATACTACGGGAAATGTGGATGCGAATGAGCTACAGAGTAAAGGAAATGGTTTACACGCTGCAGGGAGAAGGGGCCAACACCGGGGTTGCAGTTGTCCTGTGCAGGTTCGAAGGATGCAATCTCGACTGCTCATTCTGCGATACGGATTTTACGGGAGTTAACGGACCTTCAGGCGGTGAATATTTATCCTCTGCTTCCCTCGCTGAAGCTGCATGTCAATGCTGGCAGGGAGATGTTCCTTCGCGAAGGATTCTCTGCACAGGCGGTGAGCCCCTGCTGCAGCTTGATTCAGAGCTTGTAAAAACTTTACATGAGCGCGGATTTGAAATTCTGCTCGAGACCAATGGTACTCTGACAGCACCGGATGGAATCGACTGGATATGTGTCAGTCCGAAGGCTGGTGAGTATCCTGCAATCAGGCAGGGGAATGAACTCAAACTTACCTATCCTCAGAATGGTATCGATCCTGAGAAATATCTTTCTCTGGACTTCAGGCATTTTTTTCTTCAACCGATATCAGGAGCGAATCTTGAGAATAATGTGCGGCTGGCAATAGAGTACTGCCTTGAACATCCCCGCTGGCGTTTGAGTCTGCAGATGCATAAATACACCGGTATTCCATAGAAGAGAGAAGAACATGGAAATTTTCAGATTATTCACATTTGACGCAGCGCATTTGCTTCCAAACCTTCCTCCCGGCCAGAAATGCGGCCGTATGCATGGTCATACTTTTCATCTTGGAATTTATGTAGAAGGACCTGTCGGAGAAGAATCCGGCTGGGTGATGGATTTCAGTGCCATCAAATTACTCTGCAGGCCTGTGCTGGAGGAACTTGATCATTCCTTTCTGAATGACATTCCGGGACTTTCTAATCCAACCAGTGAGAATATCGCAAAATGGATATGGAACCATCTCAAACCCGTCCTCCCGGGTCTGAGTATGGTGGAGATAAAGGAAACTCCTTCTTCCGGTTGCAGATATCGGGGTTCTGAAGAATCATGAACGACGTTCAGAACAGTCATGACCCGCGAAGAATTCCACTCGATGAAGCCGGCGTAAAAGACCTTCAATATCCAATAACAATTCTGGATCGGGAAAACGAAAAACAGCAGACCGTTGCGACTATTTCGATGTCAGTTGCGCTTCCTCACCATTTCAAGGGCACACATATGAGCCGTTTTGTGGAAGTTCTCAGCAGACATTCCTGCGAGTTCACAGGACACACAATCCCGGAGATCCTTGAGGAATTGAAACAGGTTCTCGACTCTGAATCAGCCAGTATGGAAATCAGTTTCCCGTATTTCCTCGAAAGAAAAGCTCCTGTAACAGAAACCTCCGCAAAAATGAGTTATCAGTGCAGCTTTACAGGTCGAACCGGTCCTGATTCAACTGACTTTGTCCTGAGTGTATCCGTGCCCGTCAGCAGCTTGTGTCCGTGCAGCAAAGAGATCAGCAGGTATGGCGCGCATAACCAGCGGGGATATATCACGATTGATGTCAGAAGCAGGCCTGAAGAGAAAGGGATTCCAACGATAATCTGGATAGAGGAACTGATTGAAATAGCGGAATCATCGGCATCATCACCGGTTTACGCAGTTCTCAAAAGGCCTGATGAACGCTATGTGACTGAACAGGCCTACGATAATCCCGTGTTTGTTGAAGATATGGTTAGGAATGCCGCCGAGAAATTGATGAAGGACGAAAGAGTGACCTGGTTCCAGGTTACAGCAGAAAATCACGAAAGCATACACAACCACAGTGCTTATGCCAGGGTTGAGTGGTTCAGATAGTTCTCAATTTTCCATTCTGTATTGCTTCATCCCAAACTCAGCAAGAAATGTGAACCGGTTTCTCTAAAAAACCTGTATACTATTTCCCGGAGGTGGTATGAGGGAAGATACCGAGCAGATCTACAGGAAGCGGATTCTTGCAGTACTTGATTATATCAAGGAGAATCTCGATGGAGATCTCAATCTCGACGAGATCGCCGGAGTGGCTTTCTTTTCTCCATTCCATTTTCATCGTGTGTTTTGCGGAATGGTTGGAGAAACACTGGCAAGTCTTATCAGGCGCCTGAGACTTGAAAGAGCTGCTTTCAGGCTCCTTAACGGAGTTGAGCCGATCATGCTGATTGCGATAAGAGCTGGTTATGACTCGAACCAGTCTTTCACCAGAGCTTTTAAAACAGCATTCGGTGAAACTCCATCTGATTTTAAAAAGTATCGGAAAAGTATTCCGCTTATCCATGCTCCCTCAGGATATCACTTCATGCCGGAAAATGGGATACAGTCGTTTAATCCAATTCGGAGAGGAAATGTTACAATGGAAGGTAGAATAGTCGAACTGGAGCAAATGAGGATATTGAGTGTGAAAAACAAGGGGGCATATTACAAGATAGGTGAGGCCTTTGAGAAACTCAGTGATATTGTTACAAAGAATAATATTGACATAAAAAATAGTCAGTGGCTGGGTATCTTCTGGGATGATCCAGAATCAGTTCTCGAAAAGGAACTTCGTTCCGAAGCCTGTGTCACCATTGAAGGTGATATTGAGATTCCTGATGGTGTAGAAGCGGAAGCAGGTGAGATACCCGGAGGGCAGTACGCAACCACAAGACATACAGGATCGTATAAGGGAATTGGAAAGGCATGGGGAGAACTCTGTGGAATCTGGGTCCCCCAGAACGGGTACAAGCCCAGAGAAAGCGCTTGTTTTGAAATTTATGTTAAAGGATCTGAGTGCACCAATGACGAATCCGAGTATATTACAGACCTCTATGAACCTATAGAACCAGTATAAGTTTCGATTTATTCACAGATCTGATTATGTATTTGTACTGAATGGTATTAACTTAAATAGAGGATGGAAATATGTACTGCAGGAGTATTCTTGTGCTGATGCTGATTGTATTGAAAACATCAAATGTGGCTTCGGATGATTTCAGTACCGCTGTGAGCTTTGACAGCGCCGTTGAGGCAGCGACTGCCATAGAGACCCTTAATCCCGATGCAGGTTTTGATCTTCCGGGAGCTGTCCTGCTTGAGGACAGCGTGCTTTATGCTGACAGCGTTTATCGTCACTTTTACTATGCTGTTCCGCTATCCTACGAATCAGGGACACCCGCGCCATTGATGATGTGGCTTCATGGCGGCGTGAGTACTCAGGAACTCAGTGATTACGAACCAGAAGTGCTGACCGAGTGGCATCTGATCCCCGGTATACTTGATATGGGTTGTATACTGGTTTTCCCCTGTGCTCAGAGCGGAGCTGTATGGTGGGATTTGGTTGGTCAGCAGGGAATTATGGATATTATCGCCACTCTCAAGCACAGACTCAATATCGATGACTCGCGGGTGTTCGTCGGAGGATTTTCTGATGGAGCTTCCGGAAGCTGGGCGCTGATGATGCTGCAGCCCTCTCCGTTTGCGGGTTACCTTGCCTTCTCAGGACATCTTGGAGTAGCCGCCATCCATGGTGATCGAGCCACATACCTTTCGTGCCTTTCCAATCGTCCCGGCATTGCATCTCATACTGACGATGATGGTCTGTATCCTTCATCGGTCATGGCTCCTTCAGTTGAACTCGCGCAGGAGGCAGGAGCTGAGATAGCATACCACACTTTCGAGGGTTACGGACACGATGCCGATTACCTGCCCCTGCTTGAGGAAGATGTCATGATCTTCATCGACACAACATTCAGGGAGCGCTTTCCTGAGCATCTTATATGGAGAACCGGGGAACCCTCAGGCTGTGATTGGTTAATGGTGGATTCAATCATTCCATGGCCTGTGCTGACGGAGGATACTGACCATAACATGGTTCTTGTCTCCGAAAGGCTTACTATTGGTTTCATGCCGGACTGGGAGGCTGAAGGTGATGGTATTCCTGTAGCACAGGTTCTCGATGGTGATACTCCTGCGAACAGGATAGAACTAAAAGCGGATGATGTGATAATCGGTTTTCAGGATTGTCCCGTAATGGATCTGGAAGACCTCTTTGAGGTCATGTCAGAGATGTCTCCGGGAGATCATTTCACCATGAATGTGGACAGAGGCGGGGAGCAGATACATCTGACAGGCAACTTCAACCCGCCGGAATACTACTGGTTGTTTCCCCGCAGCAAGCCCTCAGTGAGAGTGGATGCGGTCTACGCCGGTAATTTCTTCGACATTGAAGTGAACAGATTATGCGTTCTCCGATTATTGCTCCATCCGGATATGATTGATCCTGACAGGGAAGTAACCGTGCTGTGTAATGGAATAGAGATTTACCGCGGATTCGTGGAAATGAATTCCGAGATGGCGATTGACACCTATGCCAGAACCGGTGATCGCCAGCGTCCCTGGGCGGGTGAGCTGGTGCTTGATCTGGAAGAACTGATGCTGCCCAGGCTTGCAAATCCCTGAAGGATGCGAATTTATTCAGGGAGCTTCTCCGTATTCGGCGTCGACAGAAATGGAAATTCCTCCCCTGATTCCGAAGTCGGCTATAACTCTGCACCATCTCGGATCCAGTGCTTTCACAAGATCATCAAGAATCATGTTGGCCACGTGTTCATGAAAAACGCCTTCATTCCTGAAAGACCAGAAATAGAGTTTAAGTGATTTGGATTCCACAATCTTTCTGTCAGGCACGTATTCGATGGAGATCGAGGCAAAATCCGGCTGACCGGTCTGGGGACAGATGCAGGTAAACTCATCACAGGTCAGTGTTACGATATAATTACGGTCGGGATGATGGTTGGGAAATACTTCCAGTCTTTTTGAGGGAAGGCTTTTTCCTCCCAGAGCTGTAAGTTCGTCCATATCTGAATTATCAGTCATTGGATAATTTACTCCATTCCTTTGTAAACCTAGGATCCAGAATTGGTCGCACAGTATCTTTCACAGGTTTCCGCCACTTTTCCGTATTAAAATTATGACTCTGCCATATTTCAATACTTTCTACAATGAACCGCCATCTCCACTCCGGTTCTGTGCTTTTCCATTCAACAGCTTCATCAAAAAGCCTGTAGGGAGATTTCCCCAGGAGGACCTGTTCCAGAAGGAGAAGCTTTTCGGCAATCCAGTCAGTACATGCCTCCGGAAGGGATGTCTTCTGATTCATCTGTCTTTTGCACCGCACCTGAAGAACAGCTCCAAGTTCATTGTCATTTCCGCAGAGTATCAGGCACTTACTGAAGTCACTTCTTGCCTCGGAAAGTCTGTAAACAGGTCCCATTCTCAACCTGGCGGCTGAATCAGGATTGTCTGCTTCCTCATACAGATCGGCAGCTTTTTCAAACAGCTTTTCAGCTTCCTCCCATTTACGGGCTCTGCACAGAACATCGGCCAGAATAGAATGTCCAGCAGGCCATAACGGATAATCTGAGATAAGGTTTTCACCCGAAGCGACCGCAGCAGAACTGTTGCCAAGCTCATTAAGAAGCTGGATTTCCCTTTTCCGCAACTTGCGCAAACTGGAGAGTTCCTTCTCAGAGGTGATTCTGTTCCGGATTGAAAGCAGCTGTCTCCCAAGCTGTCCTGTTGTCGTCACTGGAAATGGAACCCCTTTTCACAGATTACTCTTCTGCATGCCTCGACTACATCCGGATCGTACAGTATGCCGGAATTTTGAGTGATCTCCTCAATGGCACACTCAAGACCCGGGATGGACCTGTATGGTCGATGTGATGTCATGGCTTCCACAACATCAGCTACTGCGATGATTCTTGCCTCTATCAGGATATCATCACCTTTAAGCCCATTTGGATAACCTGATCCATTATACAATTCCTGATGCTGCAGAACCACATCGGCAACAGGCCATGGAAACTCCACTTCAGAAAGTATGTCATATCCGATCTGTGAATGCGTCTGTACAATTTCCTGTTCGAGTTCAGAGAGCTTTCCAGGTCGAGAGAGAATTTCCTGAGGAATGCTGATCTTGCCTATATCATGAACAAGAGAAATCATGAACACGGCTTCGACCCTGTCTTCATCAAATTCCAGCTCAATTGCTATCAATCGCGCAAGCTCCGCGACTCTAAGCTGATGTCCTGATGTATAAGGATCCTTTGATTCGATTATTCTTGAGAGAGTATGAATGGTTCCTTCAACGCTCTTCTTAAGATTCCGCATGCTCTCCTGAAGTTCAATTGTGCGATCCTTCACACGCTCCTCGAGAAGGCGTTCTTGAGCTACCAGCCGGCTTTCCACAAGCTTTCTATCGGTGATTTCTCTGCGAAGTTCCACATTTCTCAGATAGTACAGCTCTGCTTCTTTTTCTTTCTGTTCAGTTTCATACCTGACCTGAAGCTTGGTGATAGTCTCAGCGCTTTTATCGCTGAAGATCTCCTGTATAAGGGAACTGTACTTCTTGAAAAACAGAAATGCCTTCTCATAATCACCCATTTCCTTGTAAAGCAGTCTGATTCATAAATTCTTGCTCCTATACCGGAGGAAATCCTCAGAGCTCTATTAAGATATTCCAGTGCCTCATCATACTTTTTCTGAAGAATCATGATGTGACCTATAAACTTGCAATTGTTAGAGATACCTTTTTCGTCCTCCAGTTCCTCAACAATCGACAGCGATTTTCTGTAGTATTCAAGAGCCGGTGTGTATTCCTGCAGCTTCATATGAATTTCTCCGATATTGCTGTATGAAATCGATATGCCCTGCATGTCACCGAGTTCTTCCTTCAGTTTTAAAGATCTGCAGTGGTAATCCAGAGCGCTTTCCAGGTCATTCTTTTCCTTTGCCAGAATTCCCATGTTATTCAAGGACATGGCCAGTCCTGACAGATCTCCTGTTTCTTCTCTTATCCTGAGGGCTTTCAGGTAATATTCCTCAGCTCTTTCCAGGTTTTGTCGTTTACGGAAAATAATTCCAATGTTATTCAGGGAATGGGCAATACGATTTCTGTCATTAATTTCCTCAAATATCGAAAGTGCTTTCATATGCTGATCAATCGCAAGATCAAATCTGCTCTGATAGCTGTAGACAAGTCCGATGTTCGTGAATGTTGAAGCGATACCTCTCTTGTTATCAAGCTCAACATAGATTGAGCTTGCGATATTGAAATATCTCATGCTTTCAAAGTATTTACCCCTGGCACCTTTTGAAATGCCCATAAGTTGATTACCGGATGCTTCGCCTTTTCTATACTTCAACCTTTCCGAAAGAACTATGGATTCCTTGGCGTATGCTTCTGTTATGAGCGGTCTGGATCTGTAAAGCAGCATACCCAGCTCATTCAGCAAATCGATTCTTGCCCGACCGGTTTTTCCTGAAGGAGGTTTTGATCGTGCTTTTTTCAGCTTGCGTTTGAGAACCGCTATTTCAATATTCAATCGCTGAACTCACTTCCCGCGGGACTAATCAAAGCTGAAATCCTTTTCACATATCACTTTTTTGCATGCTCT
This sequence comes from Candidatus Aegiribacteria sp., assembly GCA_021108435.1. Lineage (NCBI taxonomy): Bacteria > Pseudomonadati > Candidatus Aegiribacteria > Candidatus Aegiribacteria sp. Next base: position 8,845 of record JAIOQY010000115.1, on the reverse strand, counting down.
GACAGTATCCCTGTCGTAAAGAATACCCTCATTCTCAGTTATTTCCTGAACCGCTTCCTTCAAGCCCAGAACTGCTCTGTAAGGACGATGAGATGACATCGCTTCAATAACATCCGCAACACATATGATCCTTGCTTCAATCGATATGTCATCTGCTTTCAGGCCCCGAGGATAGCCTGATCCATCAATGTATTCATGATGATCTCTTACAATCTCAGCTATCGGCCAGGGAAAATTTATCTCACTGAGTATAGTGTATCCCGCCAGAGGGTGAATCTGTATCATTTTCATTTCCAGATTACTCAGGGTTCCCGGTTTGCTCAGTATCTCTTGAGGTACATTGATTTTTCCGATATCGTGAACCAGAGATGCTATACGTATTGCTTCAATCTTTTCCTCAGGCAGGTTCATCTCTCTTGCGATGGCGCAGGCCAGTTTTGCAACCCTGATCTGATGTCCGGAAGTGTAGGGGTCCCTCAGTTCCGTGATCTTCGAGATAAGTACTATTGTTCCCTGAAAGCCGCGTTCGAGCTTATTGTAACTGTTCTTGAGTTCGATTGTTCGATCATTTATCAGTTCTTCCAGCTGATCCTGGTGTTCCCTGAGTCTTTCCTCGAAGTGTATGCGCTCGGATATCTCATCCTGCAATTCGATGTTCTTCAGCTTGTATATCGCGGCTTCTTTTTTCTTCCTTTCAGTTTCAAATTTGATCTGAAGCTGAATCATATTTCTTGAACTTTCATCACTGAATACTTTCTTCGAGAGATCGTTGTATTTTCTGTAGTATTCAAGCGCTCCGGTAAAATCGCCCATTTCTTCGCACAGATCTGAAAGGTTTTCATACGCACGTATTTCACGATATTTAGCATCAGTTTCTCTGGCAATTTCAAGAGCCTGATTCAGATAGACTCTGGCCTGTTTGAATTCCCCCTGAATCGTGAGCAGCTCGCCTAAATTGTTGCAGGATGCCGCGAGCCCGGTTTTGTATTCGATCCGATTGAATATCTCATAAGCATTCCTGAATTGCATCTTCGCGGCAGCGAAGTCACCCCGGGACTTCAATATCCCGCCTATATTGTTGAATGAAGTGGCAATTCCGAGCTCATCACCAAGTTCCGTGAAGTATTTCAGAGATCTTTCTGCAAACTTAAGTGCTATGTTAAAATCACCCTGATCCTGGTAGATATTGCCCAGATTGTTGGTTGTTCTTGCAATTCCTTCCTTATCACCGATTTCTTCCCTTATCGCAAGTGATCTGAGGTAGTACTTGAGTGAATTACTATGATCTTCGTGCTTTCCGTAGATGATGCCGATAGAATTAAGTACGCTGGAAATTCCAGGTTTGTCATTGGTATCCTCGTAAATAGCAAGAGCTTTCAGGCTGTAATCAAGGGCTTTCTCATATTCACCTCTGTATGAGTATGAGATCCCCTGAATTTTGTAACATCTTGCGCAATGGATTTCAATTTCAAGTTTCTGAGCTATCGATAGAGCCTGCTCAGCAAGATTGCAGGCTTCATAAGGATCTTTTTCATAGAGGATTTCTGCCAGATCAAGCAGAACTGTAATCTCTTCCTCGGATTGGCTGCTGTCGGATCTGCGGATATCCGCGAGTTTCTTTTGAAGCATCTCGATATTACGGCTGATCAGCGGACCTCCCCTTGTATTCAGGCAGGAACCCGGATATCTGTGAAGTAACCCCTACGATCTATCGGTATTATTAGCAATAATAGATTTTTCAGCAAAGCGGAAGTCTATCCCAGAAGTTGAGAGTAAAGTATACGGAACCAGGAAAGATCAGCAGCGCTCCTCCGAAAATTCCCATCCGCTGTCCGGAACACGGCTCCCAGTCGATGTCCCAGCTTGATTACCGCCAGCGAAAGATCGACGGTTACGATACCTGTCAGTGTGTTGCCTGCTGGCTATACCACTCTGTTTCTGCCTCTGTTTTTTGCGTCGTACAGATTTCTGTCAGCTATTCTTATATAGTAATCCGGACTTGAATTCGAATAATCCTTATCGTATACGCCAAAACTGATTGTTACCTGAACTTTCTGATTACGGTAGACAATGGATAGATCCTCAATCACCTTTCGAAGTGTTTCTGCGACATTTCTACCGCTATCAGGAGATGTATCCGGAAGGATAATAAGAAATTCATCACCTCCCCAGCGGCAGATCATATCCTGTGCTCTCAGGCGGTTATTCATAGTAATTGCTATTTGCTGCAGTACTTTGTCTCCACATTCATGACCATGTTTGTCATTAATCTGCTTGAACCGGTCTATATCACCCAGCATCAGAGAAAACGTACTGTTTGAACGAATACACCTGTGTATTTCATGCTTCAGATTTTCTATCATGAATCTTCGATTCATGCAGTTGGTCAGAGGATCGAACATTGCGATACGTTCTATTCTTCCTAACAGAATTGAAGTAGCCATAATGGAAATAAGAGCAAGAGACAGTATTATGCCAGTTTCAAAGATACACTCTGCCAGGTTAAAATAAGTGGCTGTGCCACCAAACAGAAGGTAAGGAATATCGAATAATTCATCTATCCATTGAAACAGTATTACAAAAGCGAAACCGATACATTCGAACAGGATTACTTTTTTGAAGAGTTTACTTCGGTTCATCTTAAACTCACTATCCTGGATTACTGAAAATGAAACAGTGCAAAACCCCTCCTCGGTGTAATACAAATATTTGAATCACCGGTTCTGGAAGCTTTGAATAGAACCTAATTTGTATTAATACTACTACTTTACCGATCTATGCACCAGTTGAAGGATGGTATCGGTTCCGCTGGAAAAAACGCCAATATTAGTGTATTGTATGCTTGCTTCTTCTGTTGCTCTTGACCTGACTGGAGAAAATGATTCTGAATAGGACAGCAAATTCGCGGCTTACTCCTGATGTCAAAATCTTCTTACAGAATGAACAGGAAATATGGGAATAAATACTCTTTATGAGGGTCATTACAGAGCGCTTGAGACGGATTTTCTCGAACTTGTCGGGGGAATTGTCGCGAGTGGTGACCAGCTGACAGTTGTTACCGCGGGAAGCGGACAGCTGGATAGACTGCGAGAGCTTCTTCTGAAGGCGACCGCCGGGGGAATCATTGGCGGTGTAAAATTCCTTCCGGGCATCAGGCACCTTGCTTCCGAACTCAGTGCCGCACCTATGGTTATGGAGACTGTAAGTCACGGTGACAGAACTCTTTTTACTCTGCGGGCAATGGAAATAATTAAGCCTGGAGAACCTCTATATTATCTCAGGAATAATTCCGAAACAGCTCATTCGATGGGAACATTCTTCGAAAATCTCTTTGAACACGGAGTTACTCCGGAGATATACGAGCAAACATCTCTTTCGCTCTCGGAAGAACAGACGAAAACAGAAATTGTTATCGAAAAAGTATTCGGGAAATACAGTGCATATCGCAGAGAAAATTATACATGCTGTGGAGATATGATAATAGAACAGGCACATCCGCTTGATAAGGCGGGAACAACTTTATTTTACGGCTTTTATGATCTCAATCCTGCTCAGAGGCGATTTCTCAGACGGTTCTTTGATCATAACACAGGAATATTCTGGTTCAGTCCACTGGAAGAGAACTCTCAGTGGAATAAGGTTTATACCAGAACCAGGAAATTACTTGAAAATCAAGGCATTGCTTCAATCAGGATGCCTGGGGGTCGTGAAGCCATGAATTCCTTCGCGAATTTCTTCGAAGCCCTTCACGTACAGTCCCGTCCATCAGTGCCTGCCGATGGTTTTAGCATTACTGCTGTTTCCGGAGAAATTGGTGCTTCAAGAGCAGCGCTGAAACGTATCAGGGAACTTAATACAAAATACAATATTCCACTTTCAAAAATCGTTGTGATCAGAAGGAAGACCGAAAATGACACTCTCGTATTTCTTGCTCATCATGAAGGTGTTCCGACCGCTTGTTCCCTTAAAACAAAACTGTCCGCGGTACCGGCAGGGAAATTTGTACTTGATCTGGCGCGTATTGATGAAGGAGACTTTCACTATACTCTGATTGAAGAGATTCTATCAAGTGGTGTTCTTAAAGATGATCTTAATCCCGATCCATCTGAAATGTCCGATATTGTTGAAACAAGTGGAATCCGCATGGGACGCGAACACTGGAGGGATTGGTTCGTCTCTCTCGATAGCAGTAATAAATCAGGAAGACTTATGCGGAAACTGGATGCCTTCTATTGTGGTCTTCCGGAAAAGGCGGTTCCCGCTGATTATCTTAACATCCTGAAAAACCTTATGGTTGCTATATCAAAAGGAGGGTTGCCGTCAGAACTGATGGAAGCACTCTTTGACCCGAACAGCTTCCGATGGGATCGAGAAGTTTCATGGAAGCAATTCGCAGATGCTCTTCGACTGTATTACCAGGAGAAGACCGTTATCCTGCGAGACGGCTTCAGACATGGTTTTCAGATTCTCACTATAGAAAAGGCAAGAGGAAGCATTTTCAGCAGTGTGATACTGATGGATCTTGAAGAGGGAATTTATCCCAGGCCATCGATTGAGGATCCTCGCCTTAGTGATGAACTTCTAAAAAAACTGCAGATGACGTTAAAATCCGAAAGAGAAATTGAAGACGGGTATCTGCTCAGGCAGGCAGGAGAGGCTGCCGGCAGAACACTGGACATAATTTACCGGCAGAGGGATGCTGCGGGAAGCGAAATATATCCATCTTCATTTATCTCAAATCTTGTAACAGTCGATTCCGATTATTCTCCTGATCCCGCATGGTTCAGCATGAGTTCCTCCTCTGCGCTTGAGCAGATGCTTGGCGGAACTCATCAGGGGCAGCGGATAGCTTCTGCTGTTAGCAGTGACAATCTTCACGGTGGCCATTTCTTTACTGGTTCTCTCACGGCAGAGAGGTCCCGGATGGATCCCGGAAGTTTTGACTGCTACGACGGCGTCTTCAAAAATTCTCCATTCAGAAAGCATGTATATACAGCAACCATGCTTGAGAACTACGTAAGATGTCCGTTTGCTTTTCTTGCCGGGGAGTTATGGAAACTGAATGAGAGAAGGATGCCCATTGTAAGCAGTTCTCCCGATTTCCGCCTTAAAGGTAAAATTGTACATGAAGCAGTTGAGGAAATAATCCGACTATTTGGATTCAAACCTGCTGCTGATGACGTTATCAGTATTCTCCTCCGGGAAGCCGATAAATCCGATCTGGAGAAAATACTCGGAAACGCTTATCTCGTGGAGCTGTTTCTGGAGAACCAGAAAGAGATTATCCTGAAAAGCCTTGATATTCTTGCTGCTGAGGAATGGAAGTTCATCGCCAGGGAAGTAGACCTGCAGGGTAAAATTGGTGACCTGGATATCCGCGGCAGGATTGATCTTATTCTTGAGGATAAAAATGAAAATCTGGTTGTGCTTGATCTGAAGACAGGAGGTCTTCCTTCGAAAAAGGATATTGAAAAAGGGAAGTATTATCAGCTTCCATTCTATTACATGATGACGAAAAGCAGCTATCCCGGCAGGAATATATCAAAGGTGACTTATGCCAGTATTTCAGCGAGGGAACCTGGCAGGCTGGTCGGTTATTCCGGTTATGATGTTGAACAGATTATGGATACTATACAGATGAATTTCGAAAGAATCGCTTCAATGATGCAGGAAGGTCTTTTTCCACCGATTCCAACCGGAAACTGCGATTTCTGTAATTTCAAAAACCTGTGCAGAAGAATACCTTCTCAGCGGATATTGGCTAAAGCTGCATCTGACAGCAGAATGGAACTGCTCAACGGAATGATAAGTATACGATGAATATCAACTACTCCGATATGAAGGCAAGAGAAACAATCCGCACTGAGAACGCAAATAATGTATTTATTCAGGCCAGCGCCGGTACCGGGAAGACAACCCTGATAATTGACAGGGCCATAGAACTTCTGAGGATAGGAATCCCGCTAGAGAAACTCGCTGTTGTGACCTTCACTAATGCTGCGGCAGCAGAGCTTCGTTCCCGAATGAGAGAGAAACTGCGATCACTGAAAGATTCAGGTGAAAAACAGTTCGATGAAGCGCTGTCAGCAATCCCTGGAGCGTGGATTACAACTATACACGGATTTGCGTCGAGAGTACTCAGGGAGTTCTTCAATTACACCGGAATTGATCCTGCCTTCACAACAACGGAGGGGCATTTCACTCCAATCGAGATAATACGCGAATGGGATGCATGGCTTCTCCGGCTTGAACGGGAAAAATTCCAGGGCAGTAAAGGTGCTCTGATTCAGATAGGTACTGAAAAAGTGCTTGAGATATCGCGTGGAATAGAAGAGCGCCGATGGCTGGTTTCAATTGATAACATAGGAGACAGGACTGAAGCCCTTTCAATTCTGGATACTTTCGAGGATAAGCATGTCTCCGCAATCGAAAAGATTCTTGATGAATGTAGTGATCACTCCGACAAACTGTTCAGGATTGGGGTAGAGTTCATTGAAGGAGTGAAGAACCTTCAAGAACATCTTACAGATGGTAATTACGAAGAAGTAATCAGACTTTGCTCCATCATCAGACTCAATTCAGGAAGCGGGAAGAACTGGGATGACAAGGACAGAGCAAAAGCAGTTCTTCGTAAAGCGAGAGAAGAATTTCAAAGGATTGCTCCTGTCCTTAAATCAGGGAAAATTACTGAAGAGACATGGAAATTCGCGAACGCCTTTGCGCAGGAACTACGCAGCAAATGGGACAGTGACAGAAGCAGGCTGTCCTACAATGACCTGCTTTATACCGCATGGAAAGCGATTTCCAAAAGCGGTATGCTGGCCGGATGTCTCTCAAAGAAATTCGATCATATACTGATAGATGAGTTCCAGGATACCAGTTCGGACCAGGTCAATCTCTTCACTGCATTCATTCAGCAGGCCGGTATGCTTCCCGAGGGTAGAATTACTATCGTCGCTGATGACAAACAATCCATTTACGGCTGGCGAAACGCAGATATAGAAACTTATCGCGATTTCAGGGAGAAACTTGAAAACAGTGGTGCTATTGAAGAGACGATTACCACTAATTTCCGGAGCAGCAGAAGGATTATCCGCTTTGTAAACACCTTCGGATCAGAGCTGTTTGGAAACCAGACACCTGAGGAAGAGGCATTCGGGTGCGCTTATTCGGCTATAGAAGCTTGTCCTGAAGCGATTGAGGGAGTTCCTGTAAAAGTTGTGCTTCTCCCCGACTTACCGGATAAACTGAAGAACAGGTACAGTGAACCAGCCTATCAGACCATACTTCAGGCAGAGTGGTTTGCCGGTTATCTTTCGAGCGGATTTGCTGCTGGTGAATCTCCCGGGGATTACGCCCTGCTTTTGCGGTCAACAACTCACCTTCACCATTTCGTTAATGTGCTGGAGAGGGAGGGTATCCCATATTTTGTGGATGCTACAAGGGATTTTCGCATGCGATCCGAAATTACCGATCTGAAGGAACTGCTGAGGTGTTTACTTTATCAGAACGATATGCTCGCATGGGTGCATTCCCTGCGTTCGCTGTTTTTCGGGATATCCGATCCTGTTATTAACACAGCAATTCAAAATGGCGCAACAGGATATATGGATGAAAATCAGAACTGTCCCGAGGAGGTGCTTCAGGCAAATATGTGTCTTAGAAAATTCAGGGAGTCGATCGAGACCATTCCTCTTGCTGATTTTCTCTTCGAGCTTCTCTTCCAGACCGAGATGATTCCAGTGATCCGGGCAACCGGATATCAGGAGACCCGGAGACTTGGTAATCTGCAGTACATTCTGGAGCAGGTTCTTTCTGGGAATATTTCGACCTCCTGGGAATTACTTGGGTTTCTGGATGAGAATCTTTCTCCATCAAGGACCGAAGAGCCATCAAATGTTCCCTCTGACGGCAGTGCGGTAACATTGACCACAGTTCACAGGGCGAAAGGTCTGGCGTGGAAGCACGTTGTTCTGGCCGCTCTGCCGAAAAGCGGTTCCGGACGTTCTGGATCCAGAATTCCGGTTATCTCCTATGATCATGATGAGAAAGCTGCATTCAATCTTGGCATTCCCATGGACATGAAAAGCAAATACAAGCTGAAAACACCTTTCTGGCCGGAAATAACACAGAAGAACAGGGCAAGGGAAAGCGCGGAGTTAAGAAGACTTTTGTATGTAGCGGTAACCAGACCGAAGGAGTCTCTGGTTTTGTTTGCCAGCCCTCTTGAAAATCCTGGAAGTACCCCCGGGGGTATACTGTGGTCAAACTTGCAGGCGGCGATTGAAAAAGATACTGAATGTTATCTAATTGAAGAGATGGAACAGGTGGAAGAATTGCCTTTCGTTAAAGCTGCCGGATCGAGCGCTGTAATGAGTGAAAAGTTTTCCGATAGCGAAGGAAAATTGTTTGAAGCTCAGATGATACCGGAAAACTGGCAGCGTAGAGGAGCCAGAATAGGTGATGATGTTCACGCCGTTCTTCAGAAAATTGATTTTTCTGACCCCCATGACTGGTTCGCGAAACACGATGGTTTTCTGAAAAGATTGTATGGTGATGACTTTGATGAAATCAGAGAATTGTCATTGAAACTGTTCCAGATAGATCTTCCTTTCAGCATAGAGCAATCGCTTGTAATCAGCAGAGAATATCCATACATAACAAGTACGTGCAGCGGGATGGAAAAACGGTACATCGATCTCCTGCTCAGAATTAACAACGAGCTGATCGTCGTGGACTACAAGACCGATACATTTGACGGAAGAACCACGGAACAGGTCGCTGAACAGTATATAGAGAAGCAGCGGCAATACATTCAGGATGTTTCCAGACTATTTGGCCTGCC
>JAIOQY010000114.1 GCA_021108435.1 Candidatus Aegiribacteria sp. | reverse complement strand
ACAGGAATCGGAGGTATATAGGGACGATTGGGCTACTTCGGGAGATGTTACCGGAGCATCGAAAAAACCAAATTCCTATTGCTTATGTGAAATAACTCTATTCAGATAAAGGATGCCTTATTTTAAAAAACATTTTATTGTTTCTTTTTTCTTTGTTCCAGATGTAATTGAAAATAATTATAAAGATTATAGCAACCGCAACATCAATGATTATTGACATTCCTTTGGAAGGATCATTTGCTATTGTTAAATCCGTTAATCCTCCCATTTTATAGTTTCCTGATGTAAGGTTATTCAATAAGTTTAAACCATTATGTAATCCAGAAATGAGCCATATCGATCTCCATCTATAATAAACAAAAGATAGTACCAATGCAACTGTAAACCTGTAAATAAAATCATCAATCTGAAAAGGAAGTAAAATGTGATGTACTGCTGCAAATACAAGTGATACAATTACAATTACAGGTATCATTAGTTGAGGGTGATCATTGAACTGTTCAATAGGGTATGTCCTATATACAAGTTCTTCCTTTAATGAATTTAATGTTAAAAGGAATAGAACATTTAGCAATAGATATGCAATCATAGTTATAACTGAAACTTCTTTTGGAATGCTTAAGGCAATACTAATTGCACCTCCTGTAACATGGATCAGTAAATATCCAAAAGCCTGCCATAGAATTCCAATTCCTGTACCAATCAACAAAGGAAAAAGAATCGGACCTTTAAATCCTAATCCTTTTAAAGGTTTTTTATGAATTAATCGTATAACCATCCATATAAGTAGAAACTGTGTAGCTGCAAATGCAACAATAACAGTTAAAGTTTTTACAGTTGGTTGAAAATTCGAACCCATAAAATCTGATGGGTCAATACCCATTAATTTTGCAATTGGGAATCCCAACAGAATACTTAGGAAAGAAATCACAAGAACCAAAGAAATCATAATAATTCTTAGATACACTGGTAAGTTATAACTTTTATTCATTTTATTTCTCCTTTTTTGGTTATTTTTTCTTCCTTAATAAAGTTTCCATCCAGATCAAAATATGACGCCCTTTGGTCACTATTTACCATTAATTGGTTATTCGTAAAACACATTGACATTACAATGATATTCTTGAACATTTGATGATATCCTTTCTTGATAATACTATCAAGTTAATACTAGAGAAAGACAGAATGTCAAGTATTTCACCAAATTTTATCACTTTTCTGAATGAGGATGTCAGGTTATTCCGCATATTTCACCAGGTTGCGTAACGAAATGGTGTAGAAGCGCTCTCATACAAGGCATACGAATGAGATCAACGAAGATGTATTTATTCATACTTCAAGGAAGGTCGATTGAGCATAACGCAGTATTCGAGTGTCTTATGCGCCGTTGCAGTAGTAACTCTGGTGAGATATTATGTAAACATATGTTTACATATCAGGTCAAGGACAATCCTGCAGGGAATATCTGACGCTTCAAAATTCCGTACCACGATATACAGAGTAAAGAATAATCCGGGTCTTCTCTTTACACTCGGTATCCTCATTTTCAGACAACCAATTGACGAAGTTGCACTAATAATCTATTATTTTTTGGAGGTTTTGTATGTATAATATATTGTATATTTTCCTAACAGCACTTACTGCAACTACCTACATTGTGCCCTCGGATTATACTACGATTCAGGAAGCCATTGATGCATCTGTCGATGGTGATTCAATACTTGTTCTTCCTGGTGATTACCTGGGTTTCAATTACCTGGGAAAAAATGTCCATGTGGAGAGCACAGACGGTCCGGATTCTACGAGAATAATGACATGGATTGATTTCTTAACCAGCGAGGGTAGAGGAGCTGTACTCAAAGGCTTCGAAGTCTCAGCTCCAGTGGGTTACGAGCAATACGCGCTAGTGGTTGAAGGTGCTAGTCCTTCAATAATTGGGAATGTATTCCTTGATCATCTATGGTTATACAGCGGTGTAATGTACGAAGATGCAAAAAACGGTGGAGTTATCAAAATTACTAACTCAAGCGCATTATTGGAAGGGAACACTTTCTTGAAAAACCGCATTGGGTGGGATTCCTACTATGGTGGTGGGGATTACAGCATTTGCCGGGGTTTATGTGTATATGTCGATAACTCTGGATCACTCGCGTGCGTCGAAATGCGCAACAACACCTTCTACAATAACACTGCGGTAACCTATGGTGTCTATTTCTATGGATTATGCGTTTATGTTAAAGGCAAAGTAGTGATTGAAAACAATCTCTTTTACAACAACGGTTTCACTTCAAATAGCTTTTTCACTTGCAAGGGCAACGCGCTATGCGTAGAAACATACTCTGATGTTGATGTTACCAACTGTACATTCAACCACAATTACATATTCCCCGATGCCTTGCATATGCGTTCCATTGCGATCCTCGACTCAACTTCATGCAATATATCCTGCAGTATCGTTTGGGATGACATCATATTTGATCCATACGATCAGATCTCAGTGGAATACAGTAATGTCGAAAATGGATGGCCCGGAACTGGCAATATTGATGAAGATCCCTTGTTTTTCTCCGGTGGATTGAGCCCTTACCACCTGACTCCGTCGTCCAATTGCATCGATGGAGGTAATCCAGATCCGGTTTATAATGATCCAGAAGATCCTGGAAATCCTGGTTTTGCGCTTTGGCCAGCTCTTGGTGACCTTAGAAATGACATGGGAGTCTATGGTGGTCCTGGAGCTATATACTGGAGTGAGACTGGCACGGGCATTGGTGAATACTCTCTTCCAGATCAACATGGACTACCTATCATGTTAGGAATTTATCCCAATCCGACTTCACATCCACCTATCGTCACATTGACCTTAGCTGAGAATAATGATGTTGAACTATCAATCTTCGATCTCACCGGACGTCTGATATTATCCCCGATTCAAGGAGAGTTTTCTCAGGGTGTATACCAAGTGCAGCTAGCTGAATTAACTCCAGGCATTTATTTCTGCAGGATAGTATCTGGAGATTATTCCACATCTCAGAGATTCGTTGTTATTCAGTAACTACAAGAACTTTAAAAGCCTCCACCATGGGGAACCTTAGTGGACACTGGTTCCTGAGCTTCAGTGACGCTATGTAAGGCATTCCCGGAATGTCAGAACAATGAGTGAATACTGGAAGCTCTAATCCCTATTTCTACCTTACGACAGTAACTCTCCTGCACGATATGAGATCACCATCAGTAAGTCGAATCAAGTATACGCCAACAGACAGCTCTGAAACGGGAATGCTGTGAACACCCGCGTACTCGTCCTCCGTAAAACTCCGTGCAAGTCTGCCCGATACATCGTAGATATCCGCAGTAACAACTAAGTTCTCATTTGTCGAATACTCTATGATAAAGGATCCCTTTGAAGGATTGGGAGTAATTACGAATGATGTGAAGTATCCTGCTGTTTCTCCTTCACCTATTGATGTGGAATCGGTATTCTCCCACCATGTTACAGCGTTGAGATTGTATGCGCAGGCTACTATGTCTATCCTGCCATCCAGGTTCATATCACCAGTGGCAATTGGTATCGCTCCATCGTAATCAGTTCTGATGTGCTGCATTGTGAAAGACATGCTTCCGTTATTCTCGAGCCATGAGACGTCATCATCATTGTATGCAGCGCAGGCGATATCCAGATCTCCGTCATTATCCAGATCAGCAGGGCTGATAAATGTTGGCCAGTCATAATTCTCCGCGATTATGTGTCTGGTGAAGTTCTGCTGTCCATCATTCTCGTACCAGGCTATCATATCCCCGGTCCTTGCCGTTGCTGCGATATCTTCATCATCGTCACTGTCCAGATCCCCGATGATAACAATGTGCGCGCCATCGAAGCTTCCATCTACAAGGTGCCCCGTGAAACCGCAGTTTCCATCATTCTCCCACCATCTTATCTCATCAGCAAGTCTCGAAGCTACCGCAACATCCTGATCACCGTCACCATCGATATCACCGGGATAGGCTGTCCAGGGACCGTCTACATTATCCGAGATCACTCTTTCGGTAAAATTCTCCGACCCATCGTTCTCAAACCAGCATACCAGATCATCATCAAAAGCTACAGCAACGAGATCAACGTCATTGTCCCCGTTCATGCAAGCCGGATATACAGAGTGGATACCCATAAAACTGCTTGAAACCAGATGTCCGGTGAAATCCTCTTCTCCGTTGTTCTCCCACCATTTTATGGTATCGGACCCGTTGGATGATGCAACGATATCAATATCACCATCACTGTCTATATCATCAGATTCCACGAATATGGCACCGGAAAATCCGCTATCAACGGTATGCATCACGAACGTGTCATTGCTGTTCTCCCACCATGCGATACCGGAGTTCCAGGCGGCTCCGATTATGTCCGTATCTCCGTCTTCATCAATATCAACAAGTTTTATCGATATCGCCCCCGAAAATGAATCCGAGATCATATGCTCCAGCCAGGCTGCGGATAATTCGGAAAAAATAGACCCGCTGAACAGTACAGCAAGTAATGAAATCCATAAGGTTTTCATGATATCTCCTTTCATAACATCATATTCTGGTGCATGACATATATTATTATCATCATGCATATTGCATTTATTATTTGTATATAGCAAAGTATATTATTTTTGTCAAGATTTCGTAAGCATATTGAGATTGTCAGAAGTCGAATTCAGTGATTATTCAGTGATTTGAAGTACGGGGCAAATCAGTTATCCTGTTTTCTTAGAGCCTCTGCCAGGGCTTCCTTGCCGGGGCCTATGTAACCCCATCGGTCCCATAATCGGAGGAGTTCAGCTCTGATATCGTCCAGCGAGTATTTCTTTTCCCCTATCATCATACTGACCCGGTAGAACAGAGCTTTGATCATGTAGCTTCTGTGCAGACAGGGGGAAATGAAGTTTCTGCTCCAGACACCATCAATCAGTGATCTCATATCTCCTGTCATGAACGCTACCAGATATTCCCTGCTGTCAGTTATAAGAACCAGCATATCACCCTGCCAGCCCTCTGTAACACTGCTTATGAACTCACAGCCCGGTATGTTCATTTTCTCTCTACCGTGAAGCAGAATCCTTACACCGCGTTCAGCAGCTTTTCGGAAATGTTCAGACAACTGCTGCATCGGCAGGTTGTCCGCATCGGCAACAATTGTTTCACCGGTATTCTCTATCATTTCTTCTGCCTTCGCTATGACCTGATGTACAGAAGTAAGCTTATATACGCCTTCTTCCGACCGGGGTTTGTGAATCTTCTCAAGCCCCTTCTCAATCTCATCAGCAAGCTCCTGCAGCCGGTGGCTTCTCTTGATTATCTGCTCTCTTATCGGAACTGCGGTAAATGTTCTGCTTCTGCTCCCCTCGTCAGCAAGGACCACACCCTTGTTTACAAGAGAATCAAGTGCTTTGTATGTGTTGGGGGCAGGTTTGCCAAGTACCTGCGAGATCCTGTAGCCTGTACTGTCAGGTTCTGAAAGAACAGCAAGGTATGCTTCAGCTTCAAGTCCGGAAAGACCAAACTCCATCAGAAGGTATTCAAGAGAATTGCTCACTGCTGCCCCTTTCGGATCTTTTCAGTAACATCGGAAACTGATTGATCGTCTTCATTCTTCCCAAAAGGTAATAACAATCAAGTATTGAACAGTCAAGAAGGGGAACTGCGGCTTCCGACTTCCCTATTCAGTGCCTGCCCAGCTTCGAAGTATCTCCGGAAATAGCTTCACCCTCAGGAGGTCGTTCCTTCCGGGAACGAAGGGTTCCACATCCCTTGCCAGGTCATCAATGGTTCTTTCGTAGAGGCATTTCCCTTTTATGACATCTATGTCATGATGTTGAAATCGGCTCTATGATCGCAAGGTATTCAATTGCGCAGTTATTCGCTCAGGTGACTACGCCTTTCTCCAAGTGATAGATTCTTTTCCATCTTGGTATTCTTGGTGACCGTGCCGCATTTCTTCAACTTATAAATATATTTAATGCACCGTATAATATATAAACTTCAATACCTAATCATCATTTTTACGCTGAGCAGAGGCTTCGCGTGTAAGTTGACGAAGTTGACTACGTCCCTGATGTCGTCTACCTGATAATTGTCATTCTTGATGACACTGTCCTGCCATCAACACTGGCACGAACAAAGTATATGCCGTTGCCTATTCCGGATGGAACCATCCAGTTGTATACATGTGTTCCACTGGATACTTCACTTGAGCTGATGCTGGCGACTCTTCGTCCTGAGATATCAAACACGCTGATATCAGAAGTACCCGCTCTGGAAGTACAAATCTCAAATGTCGCAA
>JAIOQY010000113.1 GCA_021108435.1 Candidatus Aegiribacteria sp. | reverse complement strand
TCATGGGCTCGGAAAATATCACTGTCACATCAAGAATCTCGCTGTTACTAACAGGGATATCAACTGTAACGTTCAGTTGAGGAGTTAGCCCACTGGCTGTCCATTCGGCATGATAGATCTCTCCGGTAGAACCGGAAACAATTACTTCCTCGACAACAGGGGCGAAATTGTGAAGCTCGATGTTAATTGATGCGGTATCAACTAGTGTAATATCGTAGGCATAGCTGAATACGTTTATCTTGTATGGACCATCTGGAAACGATGCTAAGACAGGATTATCTGTATCTTCTGAGCCCTCACAATCGACATTCGTTTTCCAGCTTCCTTCGTTAATGGTTTGTATACCATTCCAATCATCTGTATCGGTACAGTTACTAAGGCAGAGTAGTTGAACTGTATAACGAAATAAAACACCATACTTGAAATAAAGTATCTTGGGCGCGGCATCTACACCTGGAACAGCAGAAAGTATGCAATCAAAATCGAAAACATAATTCGTGTCCAGTACTTCATCACCACCAGGAAATTCACGAACTATATCCCATTTAATCTTCTGCGGAGCAAGGTCATTACTGCCATCACCTTCTCCACCTGGCATTCCATCGCCGCGTAACCCAATGCCGAAAAAGAAATCCACATGTCCCGAATAATTCGTATACTTCAGCTTCACTAAGGGTATCCCATGCCGCATAGAATATTTGCGGCAGGAAGAAGTACTGAAATGAAGGATTATGCCCCTCAGGATTGAATTCCCACGTATAGCCTTCACTTAGTGATGGATCTGGGTTCAGATATTTCAACGGATTACAATAAGAGAAATCATAATTGTTCCAGCCGGTCCACACGAAATGCAAATGAACAGTATCTACATTCTCGTTCATGTAGCCGACTAATTCTCCTTCTGCAATAGGATCATTAACACCGAACAATGGTTTTGTTAGATGTCCATAAGCCCATCCGCGCGGAACTGCACCGCCCAGTTCATCACAGATAATTATTTGCCACTGGTACAACGAATCGGAACCAGCAATTAGAACCGAATCAACTCTTGTTACATAACCATCGTCCATGCAGCGGACTTCATTGCAATCCGGGTCACCGGTTGTAGCATCGATATCTATACCTGCATGGAACCATGAGTCTTCCCACGCACCATTCATGTTACCGTATGAATTCATCAGAGTTCTGGATATCCCCATCTCAGATGTATTAAAGCCAATTGGCCAGGGAGTCTCTGGGTCAGGATCATTGCATATACCTGTATTGGAAAACGAAGCAATAATCGCGAGAAGTATCAGATTGTTTGATATTTGTCTTTTCATTCTGATCCCTCCCTTTTGACCTGCTTGATAATGGTTTGCATACTGGAATCACGTACTTGAAGATCTTGCATACAGCTCAGCAGAAAATGCCCGTTGGGTGACATAATTGTTATCCCGCGATGGAAGCCTTCAAATACTTCTGTGTAAACAAGTTCGTTATACAGGAATACTTCAAGTTCGTAGTAATAATCAGGATTATGACCATGCCTGGTTGTTGAGGCTATGCATTCCGCATTGTTTGAGCAATTTACTCTTACATAGTCATACTGTCCTATTCGCGCATCAGCTTCCCACATTGCTTCGAAAGTATCGAGATCGATAACTAGTCCGGAAGAATGACCACCTAAGCACAGATAGTTTCCATTAGGATTAAAATTGAAATTACTCCTATCAGTGAACAAACTTGTTGAGTAGTTCTGTGCACAATTAACGAGAAATACATCTCCAGTACATAGATTACCGCAGAAGAACCTGCCGTATGCAGATATTTTTCCTCCAAATAGTAATACTGGAGGAGAAACGCTGTGTATCAGATTGCCGTCCGTATCGTAAAAGTAAACCTCTCCTGTTACATCTGTTCGCTCGAAGGTTTGCGGGTCATGCATTCCAGAAGGTGAAGTGCACAAAAAGGCTATCACTTTGCCATTAGCACTTATCACTTCTTCGTAATAGCCTTTCCTGTCAAATGATATTTCCCTGAAGCTTCCATCCGGATACATGAAACACGCGAAAGATGCCCATGGAAGTGCTATACCTCCTGCTGGTGTGCTACCACTTTGTATTGCGGCTATACTTGCATCACGAGAAAGAGAAACAAAGCTGTGGACGGTAGCAAGTTCTCCAACCCTGTTGCCATAAAGATCAAGGATATAGCCGGGCTCTCCAGCAACCCGAGGCGTTGGACGATTCTCATCCGGAGCCTCGGTTTCATTATTGTTTGGACTTAAATCAACGAGGTAAATATCTTCTCCAACAAGAAACGTATCTGGAGGTTCTTCTTCTGGAACTTCGGTTTCATCTGAAGGATTGACCATCATGTGTTCCCGCCAGTAATCTTCTCCAGGACCTATCCAGTCCGCTTCAATGTGGACCGGATCACCGTCTTCGTTGAAGAACAGATGAAGATCCTGGGCAATAAGCGCCCTTACTCTGCAGTCAAGCCAGTATCTGTCCTCTTCCGGAATACTCTCATCATTAAGGATCTCTTCAAGCCAGGGCATGGGGTAGCCATCGGTTAAGGCAGCTTCAAGTTCCTCTGGTGACTGTGCATGGAAAAGCTCAACTACTTCAACTTCTGAAGAAGTTGAAGCTTCTTCAGCTCTTTCAGCAAGTGATTCTATAACATCATAAACACCTGTGGCTGTTACCTGTGTTACCGCAATGAGCACGAGCATCATCAGTAAATATTTCATCATTTCTCCTATCTTAATTCAGTATTTTCATTGACTTGGAAAGAACTCCGGAGGAGGACGGATCGGTGAGTAGTGTAGGGTTACCCCCCCCCCAGCAACAATAAACAGTGTTTTCTATATTCTGATTTTCATTGAATTGATTTGATTCTCTTTTGTAAGATTGGTCGAGGTGATTTGCATTATCCGCAGATATTGAAGCTATTGTTCTAAGCCTCTCCCCCCTCATATTTAAATTATGTTTGCTATACATCCATAAAGTCAAGTCAAAAGAAGGGGGTGGGCGGTTAGCTCCTCCTTGCTTTATCATAAGAATGTTTCCTCCAATC
>JAIOQY010000112.1 GCA_021108435.1 Candidatus Aegiribacteria sp. | reverse complement strand
GCTCTTCCGATAGCTTCATCGATTGCCTCGATGCCGGCTATCGGCCTGAGATACATCTTCGCGCCTCTCTGAGCTTTGCCGAAGTAGTAGAAAATGAGAAAGATGAACAGAGCGCCGGCTACCAGCACTCTGACTTTACCCGTATGGAATATTTCACCTTCACCAACTACATCTGCTTCGAAGACAGGGCCGAAGAATTCCTCGTTATCAGATGATACCGAAGCAATCCTGTATTCGTAAGTAACACCCGGTTCTATCGGGTATTCAGGATCGAATCCGTCGACAAATTCTGCCGGCACACCGGCAGGAATAGACTTGACTAAATTCCAGGCATCTTCGCCGATATCACCAGATGTACGCCTGTACACATTGTAGCGTAAAATATTCTCGGTATCAGATGGTAGTTCAAACGTAACCAAGAGCTGGTTACCAGCGTCATTGGGCTGGTCCAGCACTGTAACAGAACCAGGGGCATCTAACCCGGGATCAGGTTCCAGCAGCGGTTCTCCTTCTGCAGGCTGAGGTTCAGTTTCCTCAGCAGCAGCATCCTCTGTCACCACTTCTGAAACGGTATCATCAGTGGGTGTCAAATTTTCGACACTATCCTGAGCCGCAGACAGTGAAGGGATCATAAGGAGAATCAGAGCGGCTGGAATACCTATCCAGTTAATCCGCATGGATCCACCTTTCACTTTAATGTTCAATTGTGTTCTACTCGAAAAATTCGTTTATCTCGCGGGCTACTTCAGCGCCCACACGCTTTGAGGCTGCAGCGCTTCCGGCCCCGATGTGAGGTGTAGCCACAGTTCTTTCATATTCCACAAGGGGATTCCCTCTGGCAGGTTCCTTTTCGTAAACATCAACTCCCGCGGCAAAAACCTTCCCGGAGTTCATAGCATCAAGAAGCGTTGCTTCATTGATGGTTCCGCCTCTGGCGCAGTTCACTATTACAACGCCGTCCTTCATCATATCGAATTGCGGGGCATCAAGAAGGTAATGAGTTTCTTTATTGTGAGGAATATGCAGACTTATGAAATCGGATTCTCTGCATAGTGTTTCCAGATCAACTTTCTTCGCTTCTATTCCGTCCACACTGTCTATGTACGGATCGAAGAAGATTACGTTCATCTCGAATCCTTTTGCGCGTTTGGCGACTTCCTTAGAGATTCTGCCAAAGCCGATCAGACCGAGTGTGGAGTGCCAGAGTTCCTTTCCCTTACCGTAAGCTTTCTTGTTCCATTCACCCTGCTTCATTGTGCAGTTGGCCGGTCCGAGGAAGCGGCTGCATGAAAGCATATGCGCCAGTGCAAGCTCTGCAACGGCAACACTGCTTGCCGAGGGTGTATTTCTTACGGCAATACCAAGATCAGCTGCTACGTCTAGATCAACATTATCCAGACCAACGCCGCCTCGAACAACAAGCTTCAGGTTTCCCGCGGCTCCCTTTTCGAGTACGGGCTTTCTGACCTTTGTCGCGCTCCTGATGACAAGCGCGTCAAACGCCGGAGCGGTTTCAAGCAGTTCTTCAGGTGTCATGCCGGTTTTCTCAACAACCTCGTGTCCGCCTTTCCGGATTGCCTCAAGAGCATCTTCAGCAACCGGATCACAGATGAGTACTCGTGCCATTTAATTCCTCCTGTTTCAAAACGATGAAGGTTACAAAATTACATACCCCTAAGTATTATGCATACTACAGATGAGGGTATTTCAAGTCAATGAGAAACCTGTCTATTTTTTCAGCAATTTCACTGCTTCAAATACTATCATCTCAGCTGTGAGTTTATACTTCTCTCTCACTTCAGCAGGAGTGCCGCTTGTTCCGAAACTGTCTCTGACCGCAACGACACCCACAGGAACAGGATGCTCCGGCGCAAGGGTTTCGGTTACAGCTGCAAACAACCCTCCGCTTGCCTGGTGATCTTCAGCAACCACAACCGCTCCTGTTTTTTCAGCCTGCTCAATCAGAAGCTCCCGATCAAGTGGTTTAACAGATACCATATCTATTACTCCAGCTGAAATTCCACGTTTCGACAGTATCTCTCGAGCGGTGAGTGCCAGACTAACCATGGCTCCGCACGCGACCAGAGTTATGTCATTTCCGTCCTCCAGAAGATGCCCTTTCCCGATTTCAACCGATGCGTCAACAGGATATATCTGTGGAACAGGATTCCTCCCGAAGCGAATGTAAACCGGACCGGCTGTATTCATAGAAGTCAGTACTGCAGCTCTGGTCTGATTCGCGTCAGCTGGTGCTAGCACATGCATATTTGGAAGCACACGCATAATGGCAACATCCTCAAGAGCCTGATGAGTAGCTCCATCAGGACCCACACTTACTCCTCCGTGAGCACCTGCGATCTTTACGTTCAGATTCATGTAGCAAATGCTCGTTCGTATCTGATCCCATGCTCTTCCGGCAACGAAAACGCCGTATGTACCAACGAATGGGATGAATCCAGTCAACGCGAGTCCTGCTGCCTCTCCGAGCATGTCCTGTTCGCTGACTCCAAGATTGAAGAACCTTTCAGGAAATTCTTTTTCAAACGATGCGCTTCCGATTGACCTTGAGACATCTCCTTCAATTACCACAACTCGATCGTTCTCTCTGCCTGCCTGGAGGATTCCCTCAACGTAGCCTTCTCTTGTTGGTCTGAGGTTTTTCATGAAAGTCCTCCCCGAATTTCCTCGACAGCGGCTTCGTATTCCTTCTCATCTGGACATCTTCCATGCCACAGGCAGGTATTTTCCATGAAGGATACGCCTTTACCTTTAACGGTATTCGCGATGATAACCGATGGAAATTCGGTCTCTTCGCAATGCTCGAATGCCTTCTCAAGGGAAACGAAACTGTGACCGTCAGCAACGATCACATCCCATCCGAATGCAAGCCATTTGTCTACAAGAGGTTCGATCTCCATGACATCAGATACGTGTCCATCAAGCTGAACTCGGTTCCTGTCAACAATTGCGGTAAGATGTTTTAAATCGTAGTGAGACGCTGTCATTGCCGCTTCCCAGACATTTCCCTCCTGAAGCTCACCATCGCCTAGAAGACAGTAAACGCGGCTGCCTCTGGAATTAAGCCGGATTCCGTGAGAAATGCCGCATGCAAGTGACAGACCCTGACCAAGGCTTCCTGTGGAAGCGTCCAGCCCTGACAATTTGCTCATGTCCGGATGCCCCTGGAGCCTTGAATTGAATTTCCTGAATGTTAACAGTTCGGCAGGATTAAAGTATCCCCTTCTGGCAAGCACGGAATACAATGCAGGGCAGGCATGACCCTTGGATAGAATGAACCTGTCCCTGTCTTCCCAGTATGGCTCTTCCGGGCGTATTCTCATAATTTTCCAGTAAAGTTCAACAAGGATCTCAACTGCGGAGAAAGATCCCCCCGGATGCCCGCTGCCGGCTGCCCGTATCATCTCCAGAACATCAAGCCTCACCCGTCCCGCAATTGGGGTCAAACCTTGTATTTTGATATTTACCACAATTTACTGGCTCCAATCAATCTATAAATTGATTTTGAACTGTATTTTCTGTATCCCCTGAAGGTAAGTTGCGATGCTGCATTAATGTCATCTATCTCCTGTAATCATTAAAAATGTCAAAATACAAGGTTTGACCCTTTGTAGTCGGAAAGGAATTTTGCAAGGCCGCTGTCTGTCAGGGGGTGCTTTACAAGCTTGCGCACAACCGCTGCGGGAACTGTCGCAATATGCGCTCCTGCAAGAGCAGCCTGTTCAACATGCTGCGTATGCCTGATGCTTGCGGCGATTATTTTTGTGGAAAATCCGTGAAGATCGAATATCTCGGCAAGATCCGATACTATCTGCATCCCCGGAATACCGATATCGTCCAGTCTTCCTACAAACGGACTGACGAATGACGCGCCTGCCAATGCAGCGGTATATCCCTGCGCCGTAGAGAAGATGAGAGTCACATTACACCGGATTCCTTCTTTTTCCAGAACTGATACTGCGGCAAGCCCCTCCTCGCCCATAGGAATTTTGATAATAACATTCTCATGCCATTTCGTCTTCTCCCTGCCTTCTTCAATCATCCCTTTTCTGTCTGTGCTGATAACCTCCGCACTGATTGGTCCGTCCACGATTTCACAGATCTCCGCGATTACATCTTTGAAATTTCTGCCTTCCTTCGCAACAAGCGATGGATTAGTCGTTACTCCGGAGAGAATTCCCCATGATGCGATCTCGCGGATGTCATCAACATTAGCTGTGTCAAGAAACAGTTGCATAGTCTTCCCTTCAATCCAGGTCTGTCATTGATCCCTTTTTCTTCAATACTGGAACTGGTACATATCCTGTAACCAGAGTCTTTGGTTCGTCAAATCCAAAATCAACCGTGATCTGCCACTCGGTACCCTTCCTCACAGCTTTTCGGACAAGTCCCTTACCATATCTTGGATGCCTGATAAGATTTCCTCTGCTATAGGAGATAGTCCCCTCATCAATGCTGGAAGCTGTTTCAATGGTTTTACCGGTTGCAGTCTCAGTGGAAAACTGAAACCTGTCTTCTCCACTGCTGATCTCATAGATGAACCTGGAAGGTCCGGATTGCCTTACTCCAGGTCTTTTTCTATTGATAGCACAGGTCAGTATCAATCGTTCCTTCGCCCTTGTCATGCCCACATAAAGAAGTCTTCTCTCCTCCTCAATATCACTCGGATCATATTCGCCGGGCCTTACGAACGGAAGCATTCCTTCCTCGAGTCCTGCTACGAAAACAGTATTGAATTCCAGACCCTTTGCGCAATGAAGAGTCATCAGGACAATTTTCCCGCTCTCTTCTCCTTCATATTCGTCAACTGTCGTAGCCAGACTTATCTCGGTCATGAATCCCGGCAGACCTCCTGCTGATGCGGCATTGTCATACTCGCCGACACTTTTTCTGAACTCAGCGATATTCTCTAGCCTGGATAAGTCAATGATATCACCTGAATCATACTGTTTCGCGATGCCGACGATCTCAAGCAGGCTTTCCACTGTTCTGGACGCAGAGGCGCCAGCAAGGATATCTTCCTCCGCTAGTTTGAACCAATCACCCAGTCTCTTCAGACCAACCTGAGCTTTGGAGGTGATTCCCTTTATCTTATCGGCGACAAGCATCGCTTCTATTGGATCAATGCCGGTGGAATCGATATACGTAAAGAAGGATGATGCTCCCTTTTTCCCAAGCCCCCTTGAGGGTCGGTTTATGATCCTCTGCAGGCTGAGGCGATCATTGTGATTGAGGAGGATTCTGAGATATGCTATTATGTCTTTAATTTCCATCCGTTCATAGAACCTCTGTGAACCGACAACCTCGTAGTTGATTTTGTGTTTTCTGCACGAGGTTTCAAACTGTCTTGATTGAGCGTTAGTCCTGTAAAGTACAGCTATGGAATCTTCAAGGCATGAACCGTCCTCCAGTATCTCCTTTATTTTTCGAAGAATCCATTCTGCTTCTTCAATTTCGCTATAGAGGGATTTGATCCTGATCGGACATCCTGAATCCTTCCTGGTCCACAATGTCTTGTCATGTCTTTTAAGGTTATTCCTGACAAGAGCTGATGCTCCACGGAGAATATTTCCCGTTGATCTGTAGTTTTCTTCCAATCTGATGATCTTTGTACCGGGAAAATCATCGGAAAACTGCAGAATATTCTCAACACAAGCTCCTCTCCATGTGTATATGGACTGATCATCGTCTCCTACAACACATACACCTGTATCATTCGCGGTGAGTTCGATAAGAAGTTCATGCTGTACTTTATTTGTGTCCTGGTATTCATCCACGAGAATATAGGAGAACATGGAAGAGTAATATTTCTTGGTGTCAATATTTTGACGTAATATCTTAAGTACGCCTGTCAATAAATCGTCAAAATCGAATGCTCCTGATGTTTTCAGGTGTTCCTGATACTTCGTGTATACTTCTGCAAGATCGGCATCTCTCTGATTCATAACCTGCAGCACAGCCTCTTCCGGAGTTATCCCGCTGTTTTTATTTCGGGATATGTATCCCTTTGCCAGTCCTGGTGTTATCTTCGTTTTAAATTCTGCATTCTTTAGTATTATTCTAATAAGGGTTCTCTGATCATCAGCATCATAAATAGAATAGTTCTCATTATAGCCCAGATGATGAGCCTCTCTGCGAAGAATCCAGGCACAGATCGAATGAAACGTGCCCATACGGACTCTGAAGCCTTTTCCAGGAAGAAGTGCTTCGATCCTTTTCCTCATTTCACCTGCCGCTTTATTGGTGAAAGTCATAGCCAGAATTTCCCACGGTGCCGAATAATCAATTTCTATGATTCTTGCGATTTTCTCGGTAAGCACCCTTGTCTTACCGCTTCCCGCACCTGCAAGGACAAGTAAAGGCCCATCCATATAGTTGACTGCTTCAAGCTGTCGTGGATTCAAATCGTCTTTAATTACCATATTCTCTCTAATTGGAAAGAGTCTTGCTTACATGTAGAGTACTAGTTAGAAAAAAGGAGAAAAAAAAGTGATTAAGCCTGGACTGAAAAGCTGGTTAATGGTTGTTCTCGGAGGACTAACTATTCCGCTTTTCATTCTCATCACATGGCCGGTCTGATCCCCTCCCTGATCGGTAATTGAGAATAATCCTGTGTCCAGGAAATAAGCAGGCAACTGGCTGACCCCTCCAGTTGCCTGCACTCTATTTGCATTAATAATCAAGATGTCAGAATTCAAGAGCTTCAACAATATCAATACTCCTGCTGCATCCAAGTCTTCCAGCACCGGCATTTATCATTGACAAGGCCTCCTCAAGTGTTCTGATTCCGCCTGATGCTTTTACACCGATCCTGCCTTTAACAGCTTCATGCATCAGTGCTACATCCTCTGCTTTTGCCCCTGCACTGCTAAAACCAGTAGAGGTTTTTACCCATGCTGCTCCATTATCCATAGAAATATTACAGGCAAGTATTTTTTCATCGTCTGTAAGCAGACAAGTTTCAATAATAACCTTAACCGGTCTTCCGGAAGCTGCATCTACTACACCCCGGATGCACTCAGCAACTTTCAGAATATCTCCATTCTTCAGATATCCGACAGGCATGACCATATCAATTTCGGAAGCTCCATTCTCAACTGCTCTTGCAGTTTCTTCAGCCATGCAATTGGTTGCACCAAGGGGAAAACCTGCTACGGAACAAACGAATGGTCTGGCTTCCTTCAGGATTACATTCGCTTGCGATACCCAGATGGGGTTGATGCAAACTGATGCAAAACCATATTCAATAGATTCGACGCAGATTGTCTCAATATCAAATGGACCTGCGTCTGGTCTGAGCAGTGTGTGATCGATCATTGATGCAAGTTCAGCCCGGGTCAAAGGATTCAGCTCTCTCTGATAAAGTACAGGTTGATAGAACCGGAAACAATTGATACGGCATCGTCTGTAAAAATGGTTCTACCGTTTACTTCAATCGTCACCGGCTGTAAGCCTTCAGGAAGGGTAAGTCGAGCTATATAAATCTGCTCTGGAAGGGTCAGCCATGCCCTGAGATCAGCTCGTTCAGTAGCAGCACCTGCAATACTCAGCAGAAGCCCCGTAATATTTGATACTGTACTGTTTTCAGAAGTGAGTTCTTCTACAATCTGTTCACCTGCTTCAGCAACTCCTGCCTTTATCGCCAGCCGTGCAATGGATCGGACAATGTCCCGGCCAGCCTGATCTTCGAGATTCTTGAGGGCAATTGCGGCAAGATCCTCAGCAAGAAAACCGTCTGACTGGCGGCTTCCGGAAGACAGAACAACTGAAAGAGTTTTCTGCTTGAAAGCTGCTATCCCCGGGAGAGCAAGTCTGTAAACCCTGTCGTCAAAGACAAAGGTATATGACCTCTCTACTCTTGGAGGAATAAGACCGGCCTCAAGAATCACGACAATCTCTCCGTGAGATGCATCCGGACCCTGATCCTGCCAGTCATCGATTTCAGGCCATTGATTTCGGTAATTCTGGAATACCGATTCCATTCCCATTTCGTTTGATAATCTTAGAATATCTGACTTGACTCTCGTGGGGGCAGGAATTCCGTATTCCACCGCATATGATGAATCATAAACAGCTGCGCTGTTTCTGTACGCAATCAGCGCATTATTGAGATCACCTGATTTTTCGAAGAGGATACCCATCAAATAGCGGATAAACGCGTCATCACTATATCTGTTCCTGTTGTCTCTTTCGTAAGTCAGATTGAAAGCACGAAGTTTGTTATTAACAGCGCGGCATTCTACCAGAGCATCTTCCATGTTGTTTTCTGAAGCATAGGACGCAGCCAGACAGTAATTTATGAATACCTTTTCGTAATCCGCTCCCCTGTATTCCAGAGCAAGATCACTTGTAAGAAACGATCCCACTTCCTGCCCCAGTTCAAGACCTCTCTGCTGATCACTGAGACGGTCGGCCTGAAGAAGTACAGTCACGGCTTCTGAATACTCACATGAGAGTCTTTGAAGATTGCCTAATTCCATCAGATAAAGCAACCTGTTCTTACCGGTTGAATCCTGAAATGACTCTCTGAATTCCTGAAGGGCGAGGTCCGGTCTATCATTTCGAAGATCGGATGTTACAGGTCTCATTTTCCGAGTGTAATCTGTAGCGCAGCCCGAAATAACCAGCAATCCTGAAAGCATCAGGATAACTGTTGAGAGGACAATCAATTTTATCATAATCCAGGACAACTTCAGAGTGATAGCAGAGAACTGCTACCACTCAATCATTTTCTTTATCTCAAGGCTGCCCATCCAGGCTTTCAGTGCGGTTTCTACATCAATCAGTTCAATGCTGACCTGATAGTAAATACTTCTGGTATTATTTTCTTCATCAACAATTGAACCGATATTCCCGGTCATCACATAATCTGCGCCAATTTCACGTCCATACTCTGCTGCTGTTTCAGGAGAGGAGAAAATCTGCTGATCCGATCTTTCGGATCTGACCTCACCCCTGCTCGCTCCACCGGCAGCAATCTGCACTTCTCCGGATTCAAGCAAAGCCCTTTCAATTTCGTTCATGAACAGATTTGTGTTAATGTGCTCGGAACTCTCATTGAAAATCGATCCAACAACTACAACCGGCTGAGGAGCGCGTTCTCCTCTGGTTCGATCTCCAGTTCCAAAAGCAGTGAGCCAGCGACCATCCAGACACTGTTCAACAATCGAATCGGCAACCATGCGAGCATCGGTTTCGTTCCAGTAGCCGCTAAGGTCTGTTACCATGTCCGGATCTGTTCTGGTTACCTCACGGCCCCCACAACCAGCTAAAAGAACAATTACAACCAGTACAAGACTATTCAATAAAAGTTTCATGCTTTTTTCCCTTCGGTTAGATTTCATTCTTTACAATTCACTGTATTGGCACTACTCCACGGAATATCACATTGTAATACCCGATTCCCCTGAGTGCGGTTCCAGCAACAGGAGGAATAACCGGCTTGAAGATCAGCGCATACGAAGATTCCATTTCGGATAGCGAGCCCGGAGATTGACCCCATGCATCTCGAGTCCATTCCCACATCACACGATCGGAAGGGGACTGATTATCTGAGAACATAGAAAGATTTGCAGAAGATATGCCAAGGATTCCTGACAGAGTCATGGTGATAAAATCAGAATACGCATTAAATATTTCCCATGTATCTTCGATTTCAATAATCCCGGATTCAGTTGCAACAGTCAGTTCAGCTCTGCTTGGAAGACGGCTGCCTCTGTCATGAAGATAGAGGTTTGCAGCCTGCCACGTAAGCGATATGGCAGGAATATCAAAACAGCCGGTCTGAACTGTGATACCGGTGACAGATCCCTGATTATCTTTGTAGATAACCCAGGGAGAGTACCGGACAAAAACGACATTAGCGTACTCTTCGCCCATTGCTTCCCCCGGCATCAGGAGTTCCTCCTGACCCGAAATATATATGGGTATTTCCTGCACGTGATTAATCTCATTCGAAATCCATGATAAAACATCTCTGCAGATGACAGGTTCCGAATCGATATAGAATGGACCTGTTTCAACGTCCTCTCCATCTATAACGACAATAGAGGCTTCTACGTATTCCATACCCTCCGGTGGTTCAGGAATATCGCAGTGAGTACAGAATGCGCCTGAATTCT
Source organism: Candidatus Aegiribacteria sp. (assembly GCA_021108435.1). NCBI lineage: Bacteria > Pseudomonadati > Candidatus Aegiribacteria > Candidatus Aegiribacteria sp. The sequence continues at coordinate 8,950 of JAIOQY010000112.1, read as the reverse complement.
CTGTTCCGCAAGCAGGACAGATCCATCCCCAGGCCAGTGCAGCAAGAAAGAATAAAAGTAGAAGAACTTTCAAACCGGTTCACCTCCAGATCGAAGCTCAAGAATTATAAATCTTTGAATTAACCTATCTGAATTCTGACAGTAAACACTGTCCATATTGCTAAAACTCCGCTCCAAGAGTAATATGGTTTTCCGGTTTTCGGGAAATACCCCGGAGATCTGTTCTCCAGGCAATGTCGTGCTTCAGAACAAAATAGCCAAGATTAATCCTGTAACCAATCCCTATTCCCATTTTAAGATCCTCAAGATGATAACCTCCAGCGGTTGAAGCACCATGGAAGCTGCTGATATCATTGAAAGCACAGCCAAGATCGATGAAAAGAACTCCTCTTCCGTTTCTGAAAGTTATCGGAAGGGGTGCATCCAGAGCAAGAGTATTTATGAAAGGCACTCTCAATTCTGTGGAAAACAATCCGTACCTGCGACCCTGTATCGAAACATAATCGTATCCCCTGAGTATATCTCCATAATTGGTGTAGAATCCAAGCAACTCATTTATCGTATCCACCTCACCCCAGAGTAATCTGTGGGGCATAGCTCCGCCGAGGAAGAACGTTTGCGCATCGGAACCCCAGCTTGTGCCACCTGCAAATCTTGTTGCAAGAGTAACTTTTCCTGATACCCAGGTATAATTCCTGAAATCAAAGAATACTGTGCAGTAGCTTGCTGAACCTGATATCCCGGGAGCGAACTCCCCGCGAACAGAAAATCTTTTCCCTATACGAGGACCGACACTACCCCATAATGAGTTGTCAACTACCGCCCCTGCGTTGATGGAAACGATATCCTCATCAAGGTTTACTGATGAATTCCAGATACCGGTTCTGCTCAACCTGCGATAGCTCAACGAACAGTCTATTCTGACAGAAGGGCTGAATGGATAACTGGCAGCTCCAAATCCACCGAAATCAACATCCCTGACTCCCTCTTCGCGTCCATCAGAAAAGCGGAAAAGATAACGATTGGATTCGCGGAAGAGACCAAAGCCCAGATCCATCCTGTGTTTAAGGTAACCGTAATAGACAGCAGCATCAATTTCACTGAGACTGCCTCCGTTCATATTCATGTTGATGATAATCTGGTGATGGGCAAGTATGTCGCTTAGTATTACCTGAGTGTATCCAGCAAGTCCGAGGTATGAGTCATACGCCGCTAAAGCGCTGGCGTAATCCACCGATATCCTTGGAGAGTAAGGGGTAATGCTGCATTCGAATTCACCCTCAGCGGGTTCGACTGATACATCTGGTATTTCCAATTGATCTTCAATACCAATGCTTATCACTTCTACTCGGGTTTCTTCTCTTTCCGATGAGTCCGGTGTGGTAACACTCTCGGAATTTCCGGCTTCCTCAATGTGGATAGACACATCTTCAGAAGTATCTGTGTTTTCCGTTATTCCATATGATACCGCAATTGATCCCGGTTCACTGAAGATTACCCTTCTTTCGAGAATATCGTATGCCAGAAACACGCCGTTCCCGTTCCAGTCGCTTGACACGAATGTCAGGATCTCATTGGAATTCGCCCAGCTCGGAGAATCGATTGTTCTGTACAGCGCTGTAAGGCGGTCAACCTCACCTGAGGATTCATGAAGAAGGTAGAGGTCGGGATAGCCATTCATGTCCGACATGAACAGTATGCCATCCGGAACAGAGATCGGATATCTGATCTCGGAGGAATCAATAAATATTGTTCTTTGAGACCCATCAAGACTATGGCCGTGTATCATGGTTGTTTCCGGATCAACTTCAGCAGCACAGAGAATTTCATCTCCGTTCCAGGATAGATCCCGCTCACCAACGTAATCATGAGATATCTGACTCAGGGAGTGCTCAGAAAGGTTCCAGACATAGATATCGAGTTCTCCATCATACATACCGGCAAAAGCAATGAATGCCCCGCATGGTGACCACACAGGATCGCGAATAAGATCCATTTCGAAAGGAAGCTGTACCTGCTCTTCATCAAAGCATACGATGATCCGATCTCCGGAGATGTACTGCACCGCAATTGCAATCGAGTCTGCAGTTGGAGAAAAGCTGCATACCCGGTACATGGGAGACACCCTAACATCAGAATATCCACCGGAAACGAAAGGCCTGCTCTCAAGCTCACCAGTTAGAGTTGATCTGACTGCTACTGCAAGATCAGCATGATGCCACTCAACTCCCGCAATCAATCCGCCATCGGACGAAACAACAGAACCATTCTGTACTATTCTATCTCCGTTTCTGCGAATCGGGTTACCAATGTCATCAGGGCTTTCACAACAGGCAAGTTCGGACAGGTAGGTTTCGCGAGCCCACTCCTGAAATCTTTCATTGAACTGGGCAAGTGACATTCCCATAGCAGCAAAAACCGCACCTTCAAGCCCTTCTGAATTCCTGATGTTGAAAACGAAATCCAGGAATACTTCCTCTCCATATCGCTCAAACATGAAGTGATAGATTGCCTGACCCTGTCTATAAACGATGTAGTCTGTCCTTTTTGACAGCTCTTCAATGGAAACTATCTGGTTATTGATAACCATATCCCTGAATTCTGCTTCCGTTGCACCGTCCCAACCTGATGATGTGAATTCAGCAAGTCCTTCCATCAACCATAAAGGTGTTCTGGCCATGATTATCTCCCGAAGGGAACGCCTGTAAATCATATCAAAGATGAATGCATGGTTCAGTTCATGAGCAATCACATGACGGAATTCAGACCAGAATCCATTAAATGGTATTACTACACGCCCTTTGAAGAACTCGGTAAACCCGCCTACCCCCTGTGGAATTTCGTAGGGATTGATATTCGTCTGACGAAAATCTCCGGGAGATAAGTATAGAATAATTGGTATCTTATTCTCAGGTAAATAGTTAAATCGTTCAGAAAGTTCAAGTAAAACTCTTTCCGTATGCACAAGAAGAGTTTCAGCCGGAACCTCTCCACCCTGAGGAAAGTAGATAGTAAAATGTCTTGCCCGAATCTCCCACCAGTCCTGCTCTCCGGACTGTACTTTGTTTCGACCATATGCTGTAGCCATACAAATAGATACAATAAATAATAGAAGCAATACTACTTTTCTCATAGAACCTCCTGCATACTGTCCGAATTATTACTGTTCGACTATACTGCAAGGGTGCCCAATCGAACAGGAGTAATATGAAAGTATCGCACGCAACAGGACTATATCTGGCAGTATTAATTCTGATTATAACAGCCTGTGATGAGCCTGATTCGTATACATCTATCCCCGAACATGATCTGGTGGAACTACGTGAATGGTCAGGAATTCTGGCTCGACACTGGATGCTGCCCACCGTTGACAGTCTTCATGCATTAAAGCCGGACAGTCAAGAGATTCAATCTCTCATTATTCTATGTGATTCTCATCCTGAAGCATGGGCGTATCTTTACAGCTGTATTACTGACACGATCTCTATTCTGGAACCTCCTCTACCAGCATGTCAAAGGTAACATGAATTCAAATACCCAGGACCAGGGAGAATAAACTGCTTAACTTGATTCCTCGTCCTGTTCAGAAGCTTCTGCTCAGCGGGAAGCGATCGTGTTCCTGCAGCAACTGCATACTGCTTCTTGATATTTCCGGTTTTACATCAATGACAGAGCAACTTATGGAACACGGAAAAGCCGGAGCTGAAATTCTCTCTCAGATTCTTGGTAGAATTCTGTCAAGGTCAATACACGAAATCTACGGTCGAGGTGGTCTAATAGCACAATTTGAAGGTGATTCCATTATTGCTGTATTTCCGGAAGATCCTCCAGCAGCTGCTTACAACGCAGCAGTATCTTTGATGAATTACTTCAGGCAGAATCTTTACCGACAAACGAAATTCGGCACCTGGGAAGTACACGCCTCGTTTGTTCTGGCGCATGGTCCTGTTGAGTGGGGAATAGCCGGAAGAGAAAGACTGATTCACTATATAAGAGGTGACGCAATATCAAGGGCATCCAATTTATCGAAGGCTGGAAACGCGGGACAACTGCTGATTGACGCCAGTTTCTTCAAATCTGCAGGATGTGAAAGCGTTCTGGATCTCAAGCATCTTCCCCCTGACAGGACAGGGACCAGCTCGCAGAATTTGCAGAGAATTAAGAGAATAGTCGCTTCAAGATTTGCTCCGGATCTTATCATTTCAAGCAGACTAACCGGAGAATTCCGAGAAATAACTCCTGTCTTCCTTTCACTCAGAACAGGGAAATACGACAACCTGAATCACTTTGTGGAAAATATTCTGGAAGCATCTTCTTTTTATGGTGGTCATGTATGCGGTCTGCATCTCACATCTGATTATCCGGTTATCCTTGTTCTGTTCGGAGCACCGGTCTCATGGGAAAATAATTCTGCCCGGGCATGCGGTTTCGCAACCGACTTGATTAGAGGCCGGTTCAGCAGCAGTATTCGAGCCGGAATTGACTCAGGAACAGTATATGCCGGCATGACAGGAAACTCCAAAAGATGCACCTATACGGTATACGGAGATGTAATCAATACAGCAGCAAGGCTTCTATTCAGAGCAGACTGGGGCGAAATACTTGTCACAGAAGAAACATGTGAAAAAACTGGCAGTGAATATGCCTGGAGCGGCAGCACCAGTTTGATTCTGAGGGGAAAAACTGATAAAACGATAGCCCGGAAGCTTCTGTACTGCCAGAGCAATGGAATCAACCGCATTCATGAAGGAGAAATGGTCGGTCGGTCTGCGGAACTGAATTATATCATCAATCGAATCTCTCCATTGAGACAGGGAGCTTTCGCAGGAATTACTTCAGTCTATGGCGAGGCGGGAATTGGAAAATCCCGACTGCTCTTTGAAGCAGTTCAATCTCCTGCAGCATTCTGTCAGACCGTTGTACTGAAATGTGATGATATTCTGAAGATCAGCTTGAATCCATTCGAGTATTTTCTCAGGAATTACTTCCAGCAGAGCGATTCAAATACAACAGATATCAATAAAATACTCTTCGAAGAAATAATGGAATCTCTTGCCCTGGAGCTTGAATCAGATTCACTCCCTTCCGAAAGTAAAACCCTTGCTGAAGAACTGCGGCGATCAATATCTATTATCGGTTCATTACTCGGGCACTTCTGGAAGAATTCTGTTTTTGAGAGGATAGAACCCGGACAGAGATTCGAGAATATTGCCATAGCAATCGGGACCTTCCTCAGATCTCTCTCTACACTCAAGCCTCTGATAATCCTCATTGAGGATGTACATTGGATGGACAACGATTCAAAAAGACTGCTTCAAATTCTAATAAGAGATATAAAACACAATCCTGTTGCTATTATGGTTTCAAGCAGATACATGGATGATGGATCAAGACCGGAAACAGGAATAGAAGCTTTCATGAACGCTGAATCAATCGATCTTAACCCGATAGATGAAAGGGCATCAATATCTATCATTGCAGCCAGATTCAATGCGGAATCCGGACCGGAGCTGACGAGATTCATACTGGATAGAACAGAGGGAAATCCATTCTATATAGATCAGTTCTGCATATATCTGAAAAATTCGGGAATGATCACATTCAAGAACGGCGCATGGCACTTGATCAAGGGAGAAGTGGAAGTTCCATCCGGAATCAAATCCATACTTGTGGCACGAATAGACCGTCTTCCCATGAAATTGAGATCTCTTGTACAGGTAGCATCAATACTGGGTCAGGAGTTTGATATCAATGTACTTTCTGAAGTCTCCGGTGAAACAACAGTTAATTCTCTCCTCCGGAATGGCATCGTAGAGCAACTGTGGTCAAAGATTTCTGAAACTGAGTACTCCTTTAATCATGCTTTGTACCGTGACGCAGCATATGGAATGCTTCTTGAGAAGGAGCGCAGAAAATATCACAGAAAAGCTGCTGAGACACTTATCAGACTCAATATTGATGACACTGAACAGGTTGCCGGGAAAATCGCGTTCCACATGGATAACTCCGGACAAAACTCAAAAGCTCTTGACTGGGGATGGAAAGCACTGATTATCGCAGACCGGAATTGCAGACTGTACGAATGCCTTGACTGGGCAAATAAACTTCAGGAACAGCTCTTTGCGGATACTGAATCCGCTGCTGGAAATGAACTGCTTCAGGATGTGCTTTTCAAAAAGAACAGCGCTCTTTCCAATCTTGGCAGACACACGGAACAGAAAGAGAACATTGAACTCCTTAAAAAACTCTGCAGGGAGAAGAACTGGGAGAACAGGAGAATTGATCTTCTTGTAATACAGGCGGATTATTACAGCAGTATCGGCAAGATAGACGATGCATTCGCCATATCTGAACAGGGATTGGCCGCAGCAGAAAAAGCAGGGGATAAGAAATGCAAAGCTATGCTTCTCAGTAACACCGGTATACTTCACAGGCGCGCAGGCAATATCGATGAAGCGGAGAAATGCTACAGACACGCTCTTGAAGCTTTTCGCGAAGCAGATGACAAAAGGCTTGAAGGAGAAACACTGGTGAATCTAGCGATTCTTCTAAGGCAACAGGGGTTGAAATCGGAAGCTGAGATGTACTACAAGCAGGCACTGACAATCCACAGAGAAGTAGGAAACCGCAGAGCTGAAGGCTATGTGCTGACCGGTCTGGGTCATCTTTCAGAGGATGATGAGAAAGCTCTGTTCTGGTTCAAAAATGCTCTGCAAATCAACCGGGAGGTTGGTGACAGAAAAGCGATTGCCATAGCACTGGGAAATATAGGCCAGATAGAATCCAACAGGCAGAACTACTCCACAGCAACGGATAATCTGAACATGGCCCTGAAGATATTCATGGAGATCGATAACCAGCCGCTTCAGGCGGGAACGCTCCATATATTCGGAGAGATGTACATCCTTCAGGGAAAACTGCGAAAAGCCGACAAATGCCTTCGGGATTCGCTTGAAATAGCCAGGCAAACCGGTAGAAAAAGACTTGAAACTCAGGTAACAGTTCTGCTCGGTATTGTATCCGCATTGAAGGGGGAAACTGAAAAAGCACTGAAATCCTATTCCGTGGCATACGATCTGATCGTTAAGCACAGATTCTCAAAAGAAATTGATGAGGATTTCAGCAGATTGCGCTCCCTCCTTCTGAAAGCTGATATAATAGAGGATGCTCTTCCCTGGCCGGATCACTGGGATTTGCAGGAATTTAAAGAGGAATAGCCCACTCCGGGTAATAATACGCGAATGCGGCAACTACAAAGATGAGGGTGAAATGACTAATATTCTGTTTTTGACACTGCTTGCTTTGTCGGTAACATCCGGGGAGGCATCTATCGGTATTATTGAAGTTTTCCATAAGGATCTGCCTCCGTCACTTGAGACATTGGATCGGACTAATGCAGTACTTGCGCGCTTTGTGGATGATTATGAAATCTCATACAATCTCATTACGGATTCAGCCACGGTGGATCTGATTCGGAAGTACAGCCTTCCGGATACACACTTCCCCTTCGCTGTTGTAATAGGCGGCAGTTATTCCGCAATGATTGATGGCGAGCAAATCGACTTCGTGCATTTCCCTCTTTTCATGCACGGAATCGGAAGACACGAGGGAAACTGGTCAATGGAATACCTTGAACTCGTGCTCAATGACAACACGCTTCTAATGGATGAAAGCATTCTGCCTGTTCTGGATGAAGAGGGAGACACCCCGTGCCAGGGGGAAGAGTAATTTACTCAGCCTAACGAACGCGGGTGACCAGACGGGAAATGTCTTTGAACATTATCAGAACAAAGATCATCAGTATCAGAATCATGCCGGTCTGCTGAATAATCTGAACATGTTTCTTTGAAATTGGTTTTCCTCGAATACCTTCACAGATAAGGATAACGATCTGTCCTCCATCCAGTATCGGTATCGGAAGAAGATTGAAAATCATGATAGCCAGTGAGATATTTGCTATTGTCCAGAGGTAGCTTGGCAGTCCTGATCTGGCCTGTTGCCCAAGTGTTTCCGCAACGTATATAGGTCCTCCCGAACTCTCTGCAAGTTCAGCAGGTTTTTTGAACAATTTGAAGAGTGTTATGCAAACGCCAACAGCTCCACGTCCGGCGGCATTCAATCCTTCTACAAAAGCTTCACCCGGTGGTAATTTCAATCTCTCGGAAGGTAATCGAACAGTTACACCGGATATTATATGTCCATCGTATTCCTGAGGTGTAACAAAGACCGTATCCTTGATTCCGTCCCTGCAGAAGGTTATTGCCAGTTCATCAGTAGTGCTGGTAACCATTTTCTGATAGTCATACCATATCGCCACAGATCTTCCATCGATTGCCGTTATGCTGTCTCCTGCTCGAATACCTGATTCATAAGCCGGCAAGCCTACAATGGATTCGCCTATGACTACCGGAACAAGTGGATGAAACGGAATTGAATCCGGTGAGATTGAGTATTCAACCTCTTTTCTGCCAGCGTCAGAACCTATTAGAAGGGTACCCTCAGGAACTACGATCAGTTCATTCAACATTCCAAAATAGTCAGCTACCGGAGTATTGTTAACTGAAAGTACCGTATCACCAACACCAAGTCCGAACAGGTTATCAGAGTTTCCTACTATCGCAGGAGAGATGGAAACATCCCAGCCCACTACACCGAAAATGAGGATGAGGATGAGCGCGGTGAGCACAATATTCGCCAATGGACCCGCAAGCGCTACAAGAGAACGCTTGAACCAGGATATACCCGGAGCGGGATCGCCTGTAGTACCGAGATTAACCTTGACATACCCACCAAGCGGGATCGCGCCGATGCAGTATTCAGTATCTCCAAGTTTTTTCCTGAGAATAAAGGGAGGAAAGCCAATGGAGAATCTTTGAACATCCAGACCAACTGCCTTCGCCATGAGAAAATGCCCCATCTCATGAAAGAATACAATCACTCCCAGCCCGAA
>JAIOQY010000111.1 GCA_021108435.1 Candidatus Aegiribacteria sp. | reverse complement strand
GTTCTTTCGAACTAGAACCTTTTAATAGGGAGGGGCGGTTTATCCGCCCCTCTCTTCCTTAAGAAGACCACAAGAGGGGATGTGGTCAGTTTCAATGGAATGGGATGACAAATGCGGGTAAGGATTGCTTCTATTGAACTGGCTGCAGTTCTTCTTATATTGATTATCCCATCTTATTCAATGCCCTGTATCTATGGTACGTGTGGTTTCTATAGAACCGTTTCAGCGTAGACTCCCTCTGATGGAACCTATTCATTTTTCATATCAGCTCTCTACCAGCAGGCTCTTGATAAGGACACTCTTCATTTCATCAGAGAAGATTCACAGATAGATACTCTTCTTCATGTAGAAGATCGTGAACACTATATTGACGGTACTATTGATTTCGGGTTGGCCATCACGGATAATGTGGAACTGGCCATGACAATGAGCTACCTTGTTAACGCCTATCAATTCGATCAGGTACATATTCGAAAAGATTATGTTGGAGTACTGGATGTGATCTGGGGTCCGGGTGATATCAGGGCATCCGTGAAGTATGGAAGACCTGTATCTTCATGGATTACAGCAGGGGGTATGCTGTGGGCAGGTTTTCCTCTGGGATCGACTGTACCTGATACCATTGGGGATTATGACGGGTTCTGGAACAGTGGTGACCTGCGGCTGCAGGTGCGCAGACCGTTTCTTTCCACTGGGAAGAACTCATGGGGATTTCTTGCTCTGGCATCGACAAGATACAGAATGCTCGAGGCGAATGTGAACCTTGGTTATTCAAGCTTCCGGCAGGAGTATGAAGATTCCATCATAGGATTTGTGGATCAGAAAGACGGAGCGATTGATTTCGGTCTGGGAGTGGCTCTGAACACTCCTCAGGCGGTTTTATTTACCGAGTATTCCATTCGGAGTTTTCTCTCGAGAAAAGGAGACGAAGGCTACTCGGCACCCGCGAGATTTACAGGAGGTGTAAGGCTTTTCGATAAAACGGGGGCCTACCTTGACATTATCGGGGAACTCGGACTCTCTGATTATAACCGTGAGGAAGCCGATCCATACAAGACAGGGAAACTTCCGCTTCCAGATGGTGTTCCAGGGGACTGGAGTGTAATGATGGCTCTGGGTTTCGATTCCCATCTCAGCGTTAGGACCAGTTCCGGAATTGGCAGGGTGGTTGGGACAATCCTTGATGATGAAACAGGTTTGCCTCTGTCCGGCTCAGTCTCTTTCCCCGGGAAACCCATTTCTCCTACATCGTCTGATCCCGTCACCGGTTTTTTTCTGCGCCTGTTACTGTCGGAACGATTATTGCCAGGGCTGAGGCTGAAGGTTACATTCCCTCTTCAGCAACTCTTGTTATTCCGGATAATGAATCCGTTCCTGTTGATTTTCGGCTTAATCGATCCACTCCTACGGAAGGGCAGGTCTCCGGAACTGTCAGTGACAACAGTACGGGATTTCCGATAACAGCTTCTATTTCGGTTGAAGGAAGCAACGTGACAGCTGCTTCCAGCGCTTCAGGCGCATTCAGTATGAATCTTCCGGACGGAACCTGGTCTATCCGGGCAAGATCTGAAGGGTACATCGAATCGGTTAAGACAGTATCAGTATCCGGTGGCGCAATGACCGTCGCTGATTTCACTATGAATCCGGCTCTGGAAAGTGGAGAAACGCTTAGTTTCGCCAGCATATATTTCAACAGCGGAAGTGATGTCATCCAGCTTATATCCTATGGTATCCTTGACGAGGTGGTATCGCTGCTGAAAGATAACTCCGGGGTGACTGTGCAAGTTGTTGGTCACACCGATTCAGATGGAAGCTCTTCCATGAATCAGGATCTCAGTCTGCGCAGAGCACAGAGTGTCAAGAACTATCTTATTCAGCATGGTATTGCCCCGGATAGACTTTCAACGAGTGGAATGGGTGAGTCCAGCCCGATAGCTTCAAACTCCACCCCGCAGGGAAAAGCAGAGAACCGGAGAATAGACTTCGTTATACTATGAAGTAATCGGCTCGCATAACCGGCTGGTGTAAACCTTGTACGTAGTAGCGTAGTTTTGCCAGCCCGCGTTGATTCGATTGTTATGTGCTGGTCTTCTTATCATTTAACCACAGCTGATCGTATGCTGCCTTAATTTGTCGCGCTATCTCATCGAGTTCCTGTCTCTTAGGTTTCTTGTCCCAATCAGCGACCAGCTTGAAGGAGTCTCCTCTGTATCGCGGAAAGACATGTATATGCAAATGAAATATCTCTTGGAATGCCGCTTCCCCATCCGCCAGGAATAAATTAATACCTTCACATTTAACGCCTGAAGACCGAATAGCCGCGGCTGTTCTTTGTGTAATACGGAAAAGATGGGCTCCTGTCTCCTCATCCATATCTTTCATGTAAGTAATATGTTTCTTGGGAATAATCATTGCATGCCCTTGGGTTACAGGGCCAAGCGTCATGAACCCAAGCACAACATCATCCTCATAGAAAATACTAGCGGGACTTTGACCTGCCACTATCTGACAAAAAACACAATCTTCCATTCAGTCTCCTTTTATGCACAGAACCTATTCTTCTACCGAAGGCAGTTTGCCTGTTCTCTTCCAATCAAGAAACTGATTAAGGATTTTCCCGTGATCAAAAGTAATGTCGGGAGGAAAAGATTCCGGGCTGAAAGCTTCAGCTACAGCAGCGTCATCTCCTCCTGAGGGAATACCGAAAGCCCTGCAGCAGTAAACCACGCTGACAGTATCACCTCTGGGATCGCGCCAGGGCTTTGAATAGATGTGAAATAATTGAACGGCTTCGATATTCAGTGATGTCTCCTCGAACGCTTCTCTTCTTACAGCTTCGGCAAGGCTTTCCCCGGGATCGACAAACCCTCCGGGAAGCGCCCAGCCTGCTGGAGGATATTTCCGTTTTATGAGAACTATCCGTCCGTCCGGCATTTCGATTATTGCGTCAACAGTTAAAAGAGGCGTAACCGGTCTCATAAATAGCTCCTATTAGTTACATATGGAACAATACGTGAATATTTTTGTATATATACGCTGTATCCAGAACATGTACATATCCTGAAAGGATGAAAATGAAAAAGAATTTGACAGTGCTCATGCTTGCCGGAATGCTTTCAATGGCCTGTGGCCAGGCTGAGAATGACGGACCTGTTACAGAAAGCGGCAGCGGGCCTCTCGGAGAACTGGTTTGGTTCAATGATGATTTCAACGCAGCCAGCGCTGAGGCGGAAACATCGGGCAAACCGCTTTTGATTGACATGTACGCCGACTGGTGCGGTCCGTGCGTAACTCTCGGGGAAGAGTATTTTACAAGTGAAGAGATGCACCCGGTACTTTCCAACTTCGTTCTTTTAAGGCTGGATGTCGACAGCCCTGCAGGCGGACCTTATGCCGCGCAATACAGCGTATCAGCAATTCCCTGCATCGTAATAGCAAAAGCTGACGGAACCGAAATTAACAGGATAGTCGGAACCACGCCTACTATTGGACAGTACGTAACCGCGCTTGAAGAGATTCTGCAACAGATATAAATGAACAGGTAGACAGAGAAGAGCGGGAGGAGCAGTAATGCTCCCCCCGCTCTTCCCCCCGCTCTTTTTCTTGATAAGTAAGATCAGATCTTAACCGCTTTTATGCTTTCAATGAAATCATCCGCTCTGAATCTCACCAGGTAAGTTCCGGACGCAAGATGTTCTGTGTCCCAGACAAGTGAATGTTCACCTGCAGCCAGTTCTTCGCTGAGCAGAGTTTCAATTATATGACCGGCCATATCGTATACGGAGATTTCGACTCTACAGGAATTGTCTATGCGGATCAAAAGGGTAGATACGGATAATACAGGATTACATGCCAGGTTTATATTACCGGTTGTCGGAAGGATCGGTGTCCTGCCATTTCCGATTCCCACAGAGATCTTTCCGCCGAGGTAGTATTCCTCTCCGCACGAATCAGGATCATCATCCCACTGCGGGTGCTCACCTGCGGTATCCCATGCAAGTGCCCTGTCTGCAGCTTCCCAGAAAGAAACTACACCGTCAGAGTTCATATCCGGATTACCGGGTAAGGGTCCTCCCGGCAAACCTGATGTTGGCGGGACAGTTCCATGCATCGAACCTGTCCAGTAATAAACCCATTCGTCATACTCCGGATAAGTGGCTCCTGACCAGCTTGACTCGTATCCGTTTGCGGCTGAAGTGAAAGAGCTGGGCATAGAAGTCGTACCGGCCAGCACTTCCAGAAGGAACCCTCCGGAATAGCATTGTTCCATGACAGTGTGAACGGAGTAGGCTGTAAGTTCGGATAGCATAACCTGAATAACATCATCATCCAGGTATTCGGTGTTCCAGAGATTGAGAATTACTTCAGGGGGGCTGTCGAACTTACCTTGGCCTCCATGGTCCGTTGTATAAAGAAGAAGATGATCATCTGCGCCAAGCATGGCTTTGATATCATTGAAACCACTGACAACACCTGAGTAAGTAGCATCGTAATTAATATCATTGTCGCCATCAGCATCGAAATCAGGATTGGAGTTCAAACCGCCCGACTGGTCAGGAGCGGGATTAAGTCCATCAGAGAAGCACACGATTATATGATCATCAGGAATAAGATAGTCACGATGCAGAACATTATATACGAACTGCACATCGCCATAATATCGGATATGATTGTTACCGGAATTGTATCCTCCGGAAATAATCCATGCATACATATGTTCAGCATTTTCAGGAGATGACTGAACATTTGGTATGAACCAGGCAATGAAATCTTCGTATTGATCCTTGAAGTCAGCTGGAGGGGGAAGACAGGTGTATTCCATTGCCATTTCCGGCAGGGCATCAGGCGGAGTCATAAGTCTTATGATCTCCATTTCGCCCTCTGCAGAAACAAAGACCCAGCGGCACGGATGCTCCCAGTTCGCGTAAGCCATATCATCAATGAGGACAAGGTAGCCGTTAACAGGAACCGTTATATCCTCATGCCAGGTTCCAAGCGTTTCACCTGCGGTCAGCATTCTTTCAAGTGAAAGAATAGATTTCCCATCCACCTCACCATCAAGAATATCATTGAAAACCATACTCGCCGCCTGGTGAGGAGTGCTGATCGTTGAAGCAGCCGCGAAAACTGCTGTAAACACTAAACAGATTGTAATTAATTTCATGTTTCCTCCCCGACGAATATGTGAATTATCAATGAACCAGTGTCCATCCAGAATAGTCTAACCATTCAAGGACTCAGCTCCTGAAGAGGCTCAGCAGAATCATTAATGAGAATCCTACATTGGAGGAATTAGTATGGCAATACCTGAGTTCTGGAAAACAGAACCATGTGACTCATGAATTAACAGCGGAACAACTACTCAGGCTTACGGTACTCAAGCGCACGGCAGGCTGATTCTATGGTAGAAGAAATGAGAGGGAAATCATGCCCCAGACATTACTGAATTCAGGAAATGTTAAACCCATTCCAAACTCAAAGACACCAGGAGATAACTCCATAACTGCTGCGATATTCACAGCGGGACCGAAGGCCAGGGAATCGATTGATTCACCAATTCCTGTATATGGATTATTCCAGGATTCACTGAAATAGTACGCTTCTGCACATAACTTTGCATTGAAGTCTCCGAGTGATCTTTTAATACCTAGAGAATACAATGCAAGACTGCCGGATCGATCAAGAGGATAGTGGTCATATTCAGGCGGTGTAATGTAATGGGGTTCATAATCATGCCAATGACCAGCAATATCGATACTATAGTCTTCTGAAACACTTGAAGTAATCTGCAATCCAAATAAAAACAATTCAGAATTACAGAATAGAATACTTGAAATGCTTTGTTCATAAGGTACACTTTGCATTTCACCCAGTGTCCCGGATCCCGGGATCAAATATGTGGTTGATGGGCCAATTCGAAAGGGGAAAGCATATGAGGACAGCACCCAGAGTAGAATTAGTGAGAGTGATATTCTCATCTATTACTCCGATCTGCTTGCTGCCTGGTGAGGAGTGCTGATCGTTGAAGCAGCCGCGAAAACTGCTGTAAACACTAAACAGATTGTAATTAATTTCATGTTTCCTCCCCGACGAATATGTGAATTATCAATGAACCAGTTTTACGAATGAAATTGTGTCAAGTCAATACTGCTGAACGGAATTCGAATTGTCAGATTAACGATTTCATCTTCCTGATCTCTCTGTAGAAGAAGAGACCTGTTACAGTTGCCGCAAGAAGATCAGCTGCAGGGAACGCGAACCATACGCCATTCAATGAAGGCCGGATAAGGAGAGGAAGGAGAAGAGTAAGAGGTACAAGGAAAAGAATCTGTCTCGAGACCGATAAAAGAAGCGCAGTAGCCGACTTACCCAGAGCCTGGAATACACCTGCTCCCATTACCTGGAATCCGATTAACGGCATCAATGCAACGAGAATTCGGAAAATACCGGCCCCCGAAGAGATAAGCTCGGAATCGTTGCTGAACATGCTCAGCATGAACCCCGGAGCCAACTCGAAAAGAAGCCAGTAGGCTGTACACAGAAGAGTTGCCGATACAATCGCGTACTTCAAGGACTTCATGACTCTCCCGTACATCTTCGCTCCATAGTTATAACCGACTACCGGCTGAAGACCCTGCACAAGTCCGAACAGCGGCATCAGTGCGAAAATCATCATCCTGTTGGTTACACCCAGAATAGCAAGATGAACTTCATGCCCGTAGTGCATGATCGTGTTATTCACGGCTATGGCAAGGACACTTCCTGCTGCTACCCGTGCAAATGACGGTGAGCCTGTTCTGAGAATATTCAAGCACTGCCGCAATCCGGGCAGGAGATGGCTGCTGTTGAATTTCAGATGGCTCTTTCCGGTAATGAAGTACCTCATGATCCAGGTAAAGGCGCAGATCTTCCCTATTACCGTAGCGATAGCAGCGCCTCTGATGCCCATTCCGAAACCGAAGATGAATATGGGGTCAAGAGCGATATTCACGCCCGCGCCGATGAACATGCTGATCATCGCTACTCTGGCATTTCCTTCCGATCTAGCGATATTGTTGGAGCATACTGTTATAGCAGTGAAGATTCCCCCGAATAGAATTATTGAGAGGTAATCCCTTCCATATGGGAGTATCTGGTCGCTGGCTCCGAACAGCCTGAGTACAGGGTCAAGGAAAAGAAGACCGGCTGCGGAGATACCAAGTCCGAGCATAGCTACAAGTACGAATGAACCGCCGGCGATTCTGCCCGCTTCCTTCTCCAGACCCGCGCCAAGTTTTCTTGAGATTATTGACGCAGAGCCAATCCCGACGGTCTGAGCAACCGCAAGCAGGAACATCTGAACGGGAAAACAGACTGCAAGAGCCGCAAGCGCGAGAGTACCTACTCCCTTGCCGACAAAGATCGTGTCGACAAGATTGTACATGGAGTTAACAAGCATTCCGGCCATGGCAGGACCGGAGAGCCTGAACAGAAGCCTGCCGATTGACTGGGTGCCCAGCAAACCGGTTCTTTCAGCTGCGGTAAGTGTAGTTTTACTCATGAATGCAGATTTACCAGGATCAGCGCTGCTACTGTCAATGTCACGGCAAACCTTTCTCGCTTCTTAAGTTTTTCACCGAATATAATCCAGCCGGAAAGACTGATGATAACAATCGTAAGAGCGCTGTATAAAGGGAAAACCACTGCGGTTTGAAGCCTTGAAAGGGCAAGTATAAGAAAAAACGATGCGAAAAAATTTGGAATTCCGACTGCGAATCCGATTATTATGTTTGAGAACTTCGGTCTTTCCCCCTTGCTTATGGTTTTCCATGTGCTTATCAGGAGCGCTGTTGTGAAAACAAAGAAAAGAAACAGGCTTTTAGCCTCCAGTACACCATATTTCTGAAAGACCTTATTGCTGAACTCGGCCAGCCCGACGATCAGGAACAGTATTATCAGCACAGGCTGGAATCCTGAAAGAAATCCGGCGGATTTTGAAGGGTCGATATTGGCAAGGAGTATAGAAAAAAGAGCCAGACAAATTCCTACCCACTGAAGGCTTGAAGGCAGTTCTCGAAAGAGAAGAATTGATAGAATTATAGGAACAAGTATACCCATCCTTGAAAAACTTCCCGCAAGGCTGACACCGCTTTCTTTTACAGCTCTCTGAAGATAGATGAAGCCAAGATAATACAGTATGCCGGTAGAGATACCGACGATGACAGCCCATCCGAGGCTTCCGGAAGGACTGAAAGCACCGCCCTTCATCGCACCTTCGAACTCGTTCAGAAAAGCACTGGCCGCTCCTGAAAAGGATGATTCCGGAAGGTTTCCGAACAGAATGAAGATTAGGGATATAAGAGACGCGACAAGGTAGTTAACCGTAGTAACTACATACCTGTTCATGCCACGGCTCTCGCTTATATGGAAAATCAGAGTGATTGAGGCGCTGCAAACAACCGCTGTCAGTAAATAGAGCAGATGTATCCTCCCCGATACAGGTGAATGAAAATGAGCTTCAAAGGGCTTTGGATTGTCTGTAGAGCACCAGACCTCCCCAGATGAATGAAACCGCCATAAGTACAACTCCTGCCGAGAATGATAGTGAAGCAATGAGGTGATCATGCTGAAGAAGACCTGATTCATTCAGGATAAACTGCCAGTCATGGAATCCGTACGGAGCTCCCGCTCCTGTGTTTCCGCCGAGCAGAGGAAGCTGAAGCGCTCTAGCGTCATTTATGTATGGCGCCATATCAATGAAATTCTCTCCCAGCCACCACAGCGCGATGGATGCTCCGAATGTATCACGGGTTTTGATGAGTAGAACACAAAGACAAATCAGCGGCATCAGAATCTGACCGAGACTGCCTCCCAGAGAGGTAATGAAATCTCCAAATGGACTGAATACTATATGTCCTGCCTCATGAAATGGCAGATTCACCAGATGCATGAAGGATTTTATCGAGTAATTGTTCTCGATCGGGGAAAGAACGAACCACCAGCTCCAGATGAATAGGAACACAAAAACGAAGATCCGGCCGTAGAAGTCAAGATGTTCTATCCTGGGTTTTGTATGAAGCAGATACCTGATTACGGATTGAACGAATCCATCTTTCTTCTTTCTGACCTGTGGAAACAGCTCCTTGTTGTCACGTGTTCTGTATTTCTCGAAAATAAGCCCGCACCTGACACATTCAGTATTCAAATCATCCTGAGAATGACCGCATTTGGGACAGTTCATGTATCGCTTTCCACTATCGGCAGACAGTCATAAGTCTGGAGAAAGTCCAGTTGGAGTATCCGTCGATGCTTACTTTCAGCAGGTAGAGACCGGAGGATAGAGAGGAAACATCAATCTGTACGGTGCTCTGACAGTTGCTGATAGAAGTTCGTGAAATGAGTCTTCCGGAAGTATCATAGAGAGAGATTGTTGCTCCGTCATTACCGGAGGGAAGAATTACATATGCTGTTTCACGGCAGGGATTCGGGAAAAGACTGAAACCTGTGTTATCTGAAAAGAAATCATCGCTTATTCCAGTTTCGGGAAGGCTGAAAAGAGCTGCGTCAAAAGCTATATACTGCCCTCCTGTTCCGGTGTAATCACCCAGCTTCAGCCAGGCATCATCGGAAAGATGGAATGTATCAAGTACTGCCCATTCCCCGCTGTACAACCCCTGATCGAGAGTTGCCTCGACCGGACCAGAGGAGGTTTGAATCACATAGATACCCGTTGCCGTCGCGTAGTAAGGAGGGATGTATACAGATACGATGTAATCACCTGTTCCGGGGAGCTCAGGATGCCACTGCGCGATGCAGGTGTCCGGAAGAGCACCTGTTGACCATGTCCACCATGCGTTCCCCTCGTAACCATCGCCGGTAAGATGCCAGTATCTGCAGTCACCATACTTCTCAAACCCTTTGCAGCAGTCATCCACCAGAGTGTCCGGTTCTGTCGAAACCTGAGCCTGCGCATAGAAAAGCTGGCTTATTCCAATCTCAACGTGGCCGTTATTATATCCGGGCCAGTCGTAAAGAACATCCTTGCCGTTGTAGTAGTTACCCCATCCACTCTCATTCGCATCTCCATATGGATCGTTAACTATGATGGTATGGTTTGTATAGTAACCGCTGAGGATGATGATATGACCTGAGCCAAGAGAACTGGAACAGACAACCGGATAACTGCTGTCGATCTGTTCTGTCAGAGTGGACCACGAAGTTCCCGCCCATGCGGAATTCACTTCATGCTGATTGAGATAATCCACCATGTTATTCCACCAGGCTGAGCCATTGGGGCAGATGAACCCGTGGGCGCCGGGAACCATTACTCCACCGGGGCTTTCACCCAGCTCGTCGTATGTATAATCCAAAAAAGTGTATTCTTCGGGAATGTAGTTACCCCACAGGCTCCAGTGTCCCTTTGATGGATATGAAGCCCAGATGGAATCAGGAGTGAGCATTCTGTAATACTGAACAGCCATGACGCATGATGTGGGACCGCATGACCAGCTTCCGTCGAACCAGTCCGGTGTATCCCATCTCTGGTGCATGTACGGAACATCGATATATCCCTCAGGATCATCCGTTACCGGCTGATATTCCAAAGCTGGAAACGACCGGACATTGAACCCGATGAGTTTACCGCTGGCGCCGTCTGTCCAGACAATTTCACTATCACGGGTAGAAACAGGATTCAGCGGAATTCCCGATACAGGTATTATTTCCTGATCTCCCGTACGCGGATCAATACTTAGAATATCGCCGGAGGTGAGAAACATTCCGGAGAAAACCAGGCATGAGCATAAGATATTTCCATCCTCAGTCCAGGATGGGTAGTAGTAACAGGAATTATCGGTAATGACATTTCCTGTTGAATCCAGAACGGTGAAGCCTCCGGATGATTTTTCGGCAAGAAACAGGCCTCCCGGTCCGGATGAGATTCTTGAATAGGTTATTTCTTCTACTCCCGGTATTCGTATGCTCAGTATTTCTCCGGTCTCCATAGTCAGGATTCTCAGCCCGCCGGTTTCACCCGTGAAGCAGATTCTATCATTCGCGGCGGCGGCCCAAGCCGGGAATTCACCGATATACCATCTGATGATTTCTCTTCCCCGCAGATCATATTCGATCAGGAAGCCATCATGCGCAATCATGAATGTGGAGCTGGCTTTAATGAAAGGTCCGCTGAAGCATTCGGATTCGTAAAGCGTACGTTCAGCGCGATCAGGAGTGATAGCAATCACTCTTTGCGGTATTCCTGAAGGGCATTCCTTGAAAAGAACATATCCTTCGATCAAAATGACGTTTCTTCCGGCTCCGGGCTCATCAGAGATCACTTCGATTTCATCGTACCTGTTCTGGAGAAAAAGGCCTCTGTGCCGGCCATCGGTCAGAAGAAGTCCCTCGGGAGTATCCTTCAGGGCAATTTCAGTTAATGCGGGATTGAGAGGGGCAATGAGTGAAGCAAGGATCAGAAGGACAAGCATGAACAGTCCCTATATTCTGCCGACAGGCGCTATATAGATTACAAATTCATCCCTGCCGTCAAGATCCAGCAGGGAATCCATAATGTCCTGATCGTAAGCCCCAATAGCGCATGTGCCAAGCCCCGAAGCCGTACACGCCAGATAGAGATTCTGGCAGACATGTCCCGCATCAAGAGCAATGACCTTATGGGAAACAGGACCGTACCGCCACTCGGTTCTGTAGGGTAAGACAGTCCAGATGAAAGTAACGGAACACTCACCGGTGAATCGCTGATCAAGGCATCCCTCGATAATGCTGGAAGGAGGAATCCTGTCTCCAAGGTGAGCAAGGGCATGATCAAAAGGCAGGTATCTGTACAGCCCTGGTTCCAGTTCGCTGATGTTGTTAACCGAAAGGTATGTTTCAAAAGGATGGCGAGCTCCTCCTGACGGTACCGTTCTGAATGAAGCTATACCATTTCGAACGATACTCTTAACTCCCTGAGTAGCAAAGAGAAGCCAGGATAGTTCGTCTATAGAGACGGGTTCATCCGTGAAACTTCTTACACTTTTTCTTGACATGACGGCTTCCGAGATGGATGAGTCCGGAAAGTCAGCCATATCTACTACCGGGAGGGAAACCAGAGGCACTCCTTCAGGGACAGGTTTCTGAAGAGGCGGATGTTCAATCCCTTTTGACTGATCACTCTCGAAATCCTTAAGCAGATCCCAGTTTGATTTCAGATTATGTCTGTCAGACATGTCTCTTCTCCTTTGCTACCAGTTGAGGAGGTCTTCCGGAATGGTATACACAATCCAGGGGACGAAACATCCTGATTCTTCGCTCCAGGTTCTGCCGCCGAAGAGAAGATGACCTTGCGGGCTGATGGCAAGTCCGCTTCCTGTATTCCAGAAACTGTTTCCAGCGTTTAGTTCCCAGATGATATTACCCTGGTGATCAAGCCGGTATAGTACCGCGTCATAGCTTTCTCTGCCGGAAGACATCGTGTTCGCCAGAACAGCGAATCCGCCTGTTTCCGGTTCAACAGCATCCCAGGCTGAATCATTATCATCACCTTCAATCGTGACTGACCAGATAACATTTCCTGAGGTATTCATTCTGACAAGTAGAATATCCGACTGATAATTGCCGGGCTGCATAGTGATTCCAGCCAGGAAGTATCCTCCTTCAGAGGATTCTATAAGACATTTTGCTGTTTCATGTCCTTCATTGTCGAAAGAGTAAGCATTTAATCCGGTACCTGTTGAATCGGTGATTACGATATAGAAATCCCCGGAACTGCCTCCGCCAAGAGCGAAACCACCGTTTTCCAGAGCGGCTACTGAATACGCTGCTTCAGACATTGATGTTCCGAAGGTTCTGGTCCATTCAAGATATCCGCCGGCATCTATCCGAACAAGCCAGAAATCCTTTCCGCCGGCACCTGTGGATTCAGTATATCCTGCTGCTATAAAACCTCCATCGGCTGTTTGTGAGATATCATACAATACATCATCGTTGATATTTTTGATTTCCCTGCACCAGAGAACATTTCCGAAGTTATCGAATTTCGCCACAAAACCATCGTAAACGGTACCGGAGAAGATGCTGCCGCAAACAACAAATCCACCGGATACCTGGATTACATCCTGCCCTGAAGTGGCAAGTCCCCAACCGGTGGTCTTTTCCCACGGGATCGATCCGTCAGGATTAATCCTGAGAAGAAAAAGAGAAGTTATTTCATCATCCATTGAGCCGATTTCCCCAACGCAGATTGCTCCGCCGTCATCTGTGATATCAACTCCCCATATACAGCTGTCAAATTCAGAAGGTATTTCCATTTCCCACAGAATCCGCGCCGGACCTGATAAAGCTGAATGTGAAAATAGAAAGAGAAGGAATGAAAAAATCATGACCATTTCGGTTTTTGGTCTGAGCTGTTTCGAAAAAATGTACTTCTTTATTAACATTTTCCGGAAATGTCCCTTCATATTATACATAAGGTCAGTAATTCCGACTTGTTTGTCAAGGTGTTACTGGTAAGGACACCCGGCAATAGAAACCCGGATTTTCTCAGATTTCCATCTGGCGAAGTGTTTCGAAGACCGGGGTCATGTGCCCGAGGGGCATAGAAACGCGATGCCCC
>JAIOQY010000110.1 GCA_021108435.1 Candidatus Aegiribacteria sp. | reverse complement strand
GGTGGAGAAGGATAAAAGCCCGATAAATCCGATTCATATTCCAGATCGGAGTTGAAATAGATAAGTTTGCCTCCCATACCGTCGGAAACAACCAGACCGCCATCAGGGAAAAAAGCCATTCCTACCGGAAGGAGAAACTCTCCCGGACCGCTGCCCTTTCGACCGATTCGTCCAATGAACTCACCCTCCGGAGAGAAAAGGCTGACGCATGCTTTCTGTCTGTCAAGTACGGCTATATCACTTTCCGGAGTAAGGCTGACTCCTGCTATGCTGCCAAAAACATAGTTGCTGTCGCCAAGCTCTACTCCGATGGAATCGGTGATTGTCATATAAACATCCGCGTCCGGAAGAACATATTCTTCAGTGGCGGTTATCGGCTCGTCAACAACTTCTTCCGATGGGGATTCCTGAGCCCCGCACGCAAGCATCAGGATCAGGAATGTAAGGGTCAACAGTTTTTTCATGAAATTTCCTTTCTGTTAAAGGCTGAAATACAGCGAGTGCTCTCTTGGAGTCGGACTTCCGTAGAAACTCGCCGCTTCTTCGCGCTTAACCTTTAAGTAATCATCTATCAACTCGGGAGCAAAAACATTATTTTCCTGCAGGAACTCCCGGTCTACCGAAAGTGCATCAAGAGCCTCTTCCAGTGTCGCCGGAAGTATTGCAAGGTCGCTGGTGTCAAAATCATTCGAGAAGACATTTTCGTCTATGGGACCATATCCCAGTTTCTGCGGATTCATTTTCTTTTTCATTCCGTCAATCGCTGCCATAAGTATTGCGCTCATAGATAGATATGGGTTTCCACTTCCATCAGGAACCCTGTATTCAAATCTCATTGAATCCGGTGTTCTCGCGTAAGACGGCACTCTTATCGAAGCGCTTCTGTTAGGGCCTGAGAAGAATCGGTAAACCGGTGCTTCCTGTCCTGGTACAAGCCTGCGGTAACTGTTTACGGTAGCGTTCGAAAACGCGCAGATGGCAGGAGCATGATGAAGAATTCCGGCAATCGCGCTGAGAGCGGTTTTACTGAGACTGCAGTACCCATCCTTATTGAAGAAAATCCTATTCATATTCTTTGTCATGAACAGATGAAAGTGCATGCCTGAACCAGGCTCTCCCTCAATCGGTTTCGGCATGAAAGTTGCGGATAGATCGTGTTTAAGGGCAACGTTGCGAATTATATGTTTCCCCAGCATCACATTGTCAGCCGCGCTGAGGAAAGGTGCGAAATTAACTTCCACCTCACTCTGACCCATTCTGCCGACTTCATGATGGTGGTACTTGATCTGTATACCTGCCTTCTGCATATGAAACGCTATTTCAGATCTTATATCATGTAGACTGTCAACAGGATACATCATGTGGTATCCTGATTCCCCTGAATGAACAAAACCTTTTGAATCCGGGTTTCTCGAGTTTTCAGGTGCCTCAATGCTCCTCAGGCAGTAACCCTGGTTACCTGGCTCCATCCAGAAGGATACCTCGTCGAAAATGTAGAACTCGAACTCCGGTGCCCAGAAACTGTCTGTCGCCATCCCTGATGATCTCAGATAACCGGCTGCTTTCCGGGCTACTCCTCTTGGATCCTTTGCGAAAGGATTACCTGTATCAGGGTGTATTATGTCAGCGAATACAACAAGCGTTTTTCTCGCTGTAAACGGATCCTCAAAAACTCTTCTGGGATCTGGCTGAAGAATCAGATCTCCCGACTCGGTAAGGGTCATGCCTTTTAATGTAGATCCATCAAAACCTATTCCCCGACGAAAAAATTCCTCATCGACGACTGAAGCCGGTACAGTGACATGGCGCCAGTTCCCCAGAGCATCTGTGAAGCGCACATCGAGTTCTTCAAACTGCTCCTCGGCAAGTCTTTCAAGTTGAATCTGAATTGTTTTCTTTGCAACCACAGTTACATCCTCCTGAAGTTCCACGTTTTTCTCGAATATATGAATCTACAACCTTGTCAAGATGCCGGGCTAGATCAGACATCTCAAGTTCTCCAGTATTTATTCCATCAACAAAGAGCTGAACTCCAGAGGGGGTTCCAATCAGTGCAATATCTGCCTCTCGAGCTTCTCCCGGTCCGTTAACTTCGCACCCCATGATAGCTAATGTAAAATCTCCTTCAATTCCGGTAAGATGCTGCTGAACAGATAAAGCCAGTTTCTCCACATCAATTCGGGATCTGGCACATGTTGGACAGCACACTAACCGCGGAAATCTTTGCCGTATTCCAAGAGATGAGAGAATTTCCCATGCTACTGCTGGTTCCTTTTCCGGATTTCCGGACAGTGAGATCCGGATGGTATCGCCAATTCCCTCTGCAAGCAGAAGCGTCAGGGCAACCGTACTCCTTACACTTCCGGTGAGCTGCGGGCCTGCTTCAGTAACTCCAAGATGCAGAGGATAATCACATTCAGCCGATGCCATTCTGTTGGCAGCCACTGTGAGCATGGGATCGCTGGATTTAAGAGAAAGTACGATATCTCTGAAGCCGGAAGCTTCCAGCAGATCCAGATGCCTTCTTGCGGAAGCCCACATAGATTCTTTGTTCACTCCTCCGTACCTGTCTCTGAGGTCTCCTGGAATACTGCCGGAGTTAACTCCTATTCTGATCGGCACACTCAATTTCGAGGCTTCTTCAGCAATTAACCGAATATCCTGCTTCTTCCTGATGTTACCTGGATTCAGCCTGAGTTTGTGAATACCGGACTTAAGCGCGACAAGTGCCAGTTCCGGATCAAAGTGGATATCCGCTACAACAGGAACGGGTGATAATTCTAATATTTTTCCCAGAGCCTCTGCCGAATCCATGTCCGGAACCGCGACACGGACAATCTCAACACCCAGCTGAGCCAGTCTTCCTATTTGATTGAGAACAGCCTGTATGTCTTTGGTTGGAACAGTGGTCATGGACTGCACGGATATAGATGCTTTGCCGCCGATGGCGACATCACCGACCTTAACCTGCCTTGTTTCTCTTCTATTGATGCTGTTGTTCATATTCCTCTATGACTGATGAATGCTTATTATGTCTGAAAAGGCTAATATGCTTCAGAAAGGGTTGTAACTCAAGTTCATGATCATATTGTGAATGAGTTGGCTCAGGTTCTATTGGCAAGTACTACTCTCTTTCGGCCGGTCAGATCGTTCCCGCATTCCACGCAGCACCAGTTGTCATCATTTGAAATATGTTCTGCAACTGCGGGGACCTGATTTGAAGTAAGCTCCAGGGCAAGTACTCCATTCTTCTGCAGCAGGTAAGGAACTTCTTCAAGAAGAATTCGAACAAGATCAAGTCCATCAATACCTCCATCGAGGGCAATCCGCGGATCTCCAAAGCACACTTCCGGCTCGAGGGTATCTATTTCGGTGGAGGGAATGTATGGAAGATTCGCAATGATTCCATCGAATCGGGCAGTTCCGGTTCTGAACGGCTTCAGAAGATCAGCCTCAACCAGATCAACATTATCAATTCCGTGACGAATCATATTGTGTTTCGCAATGGTCAGCGCTGCACGGCTTATGTCAGAGCCAATTACAAGAGCTGACGGGTATCTAAGAGCCAGAGAAGCGGCAAGAATTCCTGAACCTGTGCCCGTATCAAGAAGAAGACGGGGTTTCGCAGGCAGTCTCCCGATGAAGAGTTCGGCGAGTGTTTCTGTTTCAGGCCGCGGTACAAGAGCATCCGGTCCTGTGATGAATTCTTTCCCGAGGAATTCCATCACCCCGGTGATATGCTGAAGCGGTTCGCGATTCCTCCGCCTGATTATCATTCTTTGAAAGCTCTCTAAGTCTACCGGGTCCAGCTCAGTGCAGTAGTGGAGATAGAGCGAATGTCTTTCCCATTTCATCAGATGGCAGAGGAGAATGTCAACTTCCAGTCGGGGAGACTCAAGGTTCGCGAGTTCATTCACGGCCCATCGGGAAGCATCCTGAACCAGCATCTCGTTCAGAAACCGGTGGAGACTTCTGAGAGCAGTCTTTCCTGCTCAGCTTCAGTCAGAGGATCAATCACCTGGTCCAGTTCACCTGAAAGAATTGCCTTCAATGAGTGAAGTGAAAGGTGTATGCGATGATCGGTGAATCGTCCCTGAGGAAAGTTATAAGTTCTTATCTTGGCACTCCGGTCACCAGATCCGACCATACCCTTTCGGACTTCATCGCGTTTAGCCCTTTCTTCTTCCTGTTTTAACGCGAAGAGCCTTGATCTCAGAACTTTCAGAGCCTTTGTCCTGTTTTTATGCTGGCTCTTTTCATCCTGGCATGATACCACCAGGCCAGTTGGTTCATGTGTGATTCTGACCGCTGAATCGGTTGTATTGACACTCTGACCACCCGGACCTGAAGATCTGTATACATCTATTCGAAGATCTTCAGGGTTGATTTCGATCTCCACTTCCTCAGCTTCGGGAAGAACTGCTACGGTACATGCAGATGTGTGTATTCGGCCTGATGTCTCTGTCTCCGGAACGCGCTGAACTCTGTGAACTCCAGCCTCAAATTTCATGCGGCTGTAAACACCGCTGCCACGGACAGCAAAGATTACTTCTTTGAAGCCCCCTCTTTCTGATCCGCTGCTGCTGAATATTTCAATAGACCAGCCCTTCTTCTGAGCGTAGTAAGAGTACATCTTGAAAATGTCAGCCGCAAAGAGTGCTGCTTCCTCTCCACCTGTCCCGGAGCGTATTTCTATCATAACATCTCTTCGATCATTAGGATCGGGAGGAATAAGGAGCCGTTTCAGCTTCTCATTAAGCTGCAGTAATTTCGCTTCAAGCTCAGGCAGTTCCATTCGCGCGATGGCAACAATGTCATCGTCATCATCACCAAGACTCTCATTCATTTCCCTGATAGAGGATTCGGTTTTTTCGATCTCACCAACCGTATTCAGTATTTTGGCAAGACCGGCTCTTTCTTCCGTAAGAGAGCGAATCAATGATGAATTTCTGAGGGTGTCAGGAGAGCAGAGACTGTCATCGATTTCCTGAACCCTCAGGGTTAATGACTCTCTGTCGGACGCTTTCATTCCTTACCCTCAGGATTATCGGCGCTCTCCTGTTCCCACATGGTCACGGAAGGTCCGGGATTCCGGCCAAGAGAAACCATCAATGAAGCCACTGCTACTTCGATTTCTTCCTTCCCGGCCTTTCGGGTGGTTAACTTCTGCAGAAGAAGCCCGGGTACTGTTACCGCTCTGGCCAGGGCTGATGTTTCCAGGTGACTGTCAGCAAGCTTGAGAAGTTCGTAACTGAGCCCCATTACTAATGGAATCATGGGTAGATGATAGATTATTCTTATCAGAGCGTTAGGGTTTGTCCCTGTAACAAAAACGACAAGAGAATCGAAAATTCCGTAGAAAAGAATTGTACCGAGCATAACAAGAAGAAGAAAGCTGGTTCCGCATCTCTGATGCAGGGGGCTTTGTTCCACTGCTTTCTCCACCAGGGGTTCAAGCCCTTTTTCCCATGCGTGAATTGTCTGGTGTTCAGATCCATGGTAGACGAATAATCTTCTTATTTCCGGCATCAGTGATATTGCTCCGAGGTATATGAGAAAAGCGGCAAGCCGGAACAGTCCAGCCAGCATGTGTATTCCAAACTGCTGCGTAGCGGAAATACTGCCACCGCTTTCAAGAATCCATTTACTGCTCTGAAGTGGAAGCCAGGCGAACAGAACCATCGCAAGCAGAAAAGCCAGTGCTGTTGTAAGGAATGGTCCTGCCCAATCGGTTTTTCTTCTTTCGCTGCCGGTTTTCTCATCCGGCTTCTCTTCAGCTATTTCAGCAGACCAGTTCAGAGCTTTCATGCCTAGACGGAGCGTATCGATCAGCATCGCAGCACCTCTGAAAACCGGTTTTTTCCAGATCGGGTTTCTATCCTTCAGCTGCTTCATGTCGAGCCTTCGTGCGAGGATCAATCCATCCGTTTTCCTTACGGCGACCGCCGTTGAAAAAGGAGAACGCATCATCACTCCCTCAATAACAGCCTGCCCGCCCGTTTTTGATTCGTGATCGGTAGAATCAGTGTTTTCAGCGTGGTCTTTCATTGCAGTTCTCCATACAATTAAATTAGCGAAGGGGGAAGCTGGAAAGCTCCCCCCTTCTTATATCGGACCGTAAACTAGTTACCGCTGTCTGCTGTCTTCTTGCCATACCTCTTCAGATACTTGTCAACTCTTCCGGCTGAATCAACAAGTTTCTGTTTTCCAGTGTAGAACGGGTGACAATTAGAGCATACGTCAAATTTCTTGTCTTTTCCTGTAGAACGTGTTTTTATCTTGTTCCCACATGTACAGGTGAATACGACTTCTCTGTATTCAGGATGAATATCTTTTCTCAATCTATTTCCTCCATGTTATAAGCAAAATGCACAGTATTATTCAGACATCGAAGCCATTGCGTCAAGGAACAGTTTGTTGGATTTGTATTTAGAAAGCTGCTTCTTCAATACTTCCATGGCTTCAACCGGGTTCATGTCAACCAGAATTTTCCGCATGATCCAAACCCTGGACAGAGCATTCGGTTCAATCAGCAGTTCTTCTTTCCTGGTGCCTGTCTTGGTTATATCAATTGCCGGATATATCCGTCTGTCAGCAAGGCGCCTGTCAAGTACTATTTCAGAGTTTCCGGTTCCCTTAAACTCCTCGAAAATAACTTCATCCATCCTGCTGCCGGTATCAATAAGAGCTGTAGCAATAATTGTAAGGCTCCCGCCGTCAACAATGTTCCTTGCAGCTCCAAAGAACCTTTTAGGTCTTTGAAGAGCGTTAGAGTCAACTCCACCAGAGAGAATTTTACCTGAATGTGGAATAACCTGGTTATTGGCTCTGGCCAGCCTTGTTATCGAATCAAGGAGAATGACAACATCGTAACCACTTTCAACGAGTCTCTTGGCCTTTGCAAGAACCATATCTGTAACCTGAATATGTCTTTTGGGGGCTTCATCGAAAGTAGAGGCAATTACTTCTCCCTGAACGTGTCTTCTCATATCCGTCACTTCTTCAGGACGTTCATCAATCAGAAGAATCATCAGTTTCGCTTCAGGAGAATTAGCGGAAATGCTGTTTGCAATACTCTGTAGAAGCATTGTCTTTCCAGCTCTCGGAGGGGAAACTACAAGAGCTCTCTGCCCTTTTCCTATCGGAGCCAGTAAATCAAGAACCCGTCCCGCTATATTCTCAGCATTGGTTTCAAGAATAAACCTTGATTCGGGATAATAGGGAACCAGTGTGTCGAAAGCAGGTCTGTGTTTCAATTCTTCAAGGCTTCTACCGTTAACACTCTCAATTCTCAGCAGAGCAAAGTATTTTTCGCCGTCCTTGGGTTTCCTTACCTGACCTGATATTGTGTCACCTGTACTCAGCGAAAATCGTTTAATTTGAGATGGTGACACATAAATATCCGTTGAACTCGGAAGATAGCAACCTTCATTTGATCTGAGAAATCCGTATCCCTCAGAGAGTACTTCCAGAACACCCGTTGAGTACTCCAGTCCGTTTCGCTCAGTCTTATTCTCAAGAAGCTTTCTTATGAGATCACTTTTTCTTGTCCCTGATACTTTTTCGACTTTCTTCTCTCTGGCTAATGACTGAAGGTCAACGAGTGTCTTCTTTTCCAGTTCGGCAAGCGAGTAGTCGTGTTGAGGTTTTTGGTTCATAAATCCTCTTCAATTCGGGTTTTACAAATGAATATATACAGTGACAGTGCCAAATTCTCTGCTGACACTTAATACACATGAGAATTTCTGCATCCTATAAGTCTAAAAAGATTTCCCGTCGAGAAATTTAACTGGATTACTCAGCGAGTACATCAGATAAGCATGCAAATAATCTGAAATGTCCGTTCAATCGTCAACCCCTTTACAGATTCGGGGGGACGACCGATGTAGTATTATACATAGTTGTATTAACGGACAACCTTAAAATCATATCCATTTATCTGAATCAACAGACTGGAGAAACAGCTGTTTTGAGAACCTTGAGAATAGCGGGCTTCAGCGTGCTGGTGGCAGTAGTGCTTATTATAGCATCCGGCAGACTGCTTCACAGCAACTCAAGTGAGGATGATTTGACCTTTGTTCTTATTGCTGCAGGCATTTTTCTGCTATCTGCCGCTCTTGCAGTAACTTCGCAAAAGAAATCACGAAGATCTTCTGACAGATTAATCATCTACTGGGTTTGCGTTGGAATAATGATAAGTGTACAGTTCACAGGTGGAAGCAGCAGTCTTTTCTATTCAGGATATCTTCTTTTTCTGATGTGGGTGTCCCTGTCCCCAACCGGAGTGGAAGCAACTGAACTTGGTCTGCTTATAGGATTTGTAGAAGCTTTCGCCTTACTGAATGCTTCTATCTGGTCCGGAGAGGGATCGCTGCTCACAAAACTTATCCCATTACTCCTGCCCGCCCTGAAGGCTCTTCTTGTCCCGTTTCTTTTTGGTCTGGTTGCTGACTGGTTGGCTGAAAAGGAACTGTTCCTGAATGAGGCCTTTTCATTCGGGAGAAAAAAGGAGGAAGAGACCGATAACATATCCTCGAAAACAGGAACAATTCTATCCTATCCACTGCTGACTATCATTCAAAGGAATTCCAGTGCGGATTCCACATGTCTGTTTATTCAGCATGATGATGGATTTTACAGGTTGGAAAACTTTGTGGCTAGAGATAATTCAGTTATTGACAGATATATGTTACCCGCAAATCACAGACTTCTCAGAATCCTCAGGAATAGCAACGAACCTGTATCAATCAAAGCAGGTTCATATGCTGAACGTTCTGAGCTTGCACCGTACCGCCTTACCACACTGAAAGATGAAAAATTCTTCTGGATAGTCATTTGCCGCCTTGGCAAGGCAGATAATCCAGCCGGTTTTCTGCTTCAGGATTTTTATGGTGATAAACCATCTTCAGCAGCTATCCGGAATCTTGAGAATGCGGCTGAAGCGCTGAACATGAATGTGTTGAATACTGGAATCGATTCTCTACCTACCGAGAACGGCAGCTGGATGGCTAGACTGGTTTCCCATTCCGGGATGGACTCTCTGGACGCATCGGTTCAGGGAATCGCAAGCCTGCTCTCAGAGATCATCCCGGATTCAACAGTATCGATTGCTGATGTGAATGTGGAAAACAAAGAGATCCGTGTATGGGTTTCAAGAGGTCCTCTCGCCAGATGGCGGAGGAAGAGAGTTTCTTCAATCAGTGAAGGGTTGGCGGGATGGATAGTAAAAAATCGTGTCCCCTGCAAGCGCTCCGGAATAAAGCACGGAGAAAGAAACGTCAGTTCCTTCTCAAGCGAAGGGGATCTTAACCTCCGAGTGGGCAGCTGCATGGGCGTTCCCGCTATGCGTGATAACGAAGTGTTTGCTGTTATCATTGTTGAGCACGAGGATGATAAGGCTTTCGATCAGTATCATGAGAGTATCATTCTTGCTGCTGCGGGATTGCTTGCTCTGACTGATGAACTGGCAGATTTCAGAAACAGATTCAGAAATATTTCCGGCCGTGATACTCTGACCGGGCTTCCGGGAATTACACTCTTTGACAGACATCTGCACGAGATGGCAAAAAGAGTTCAGACATACGGATGGTCAATTGGGGTGCTTGTTGCAGATATCGATGAGTTCGAGTTAATCAACAGGAACCACGGCTACAGTGAAGGAGATAAAGTTCTGAAGGAAGCTGCTACTCGCTTCAGAAATTGCTTTTCTGATGAAATACTTATTTCCAGAACCGGTCCGGACAGTTTTGCGGCATGCATTCCAAAAGCAGAGAGAGCGGAAATGGAAGCCCTGAGCCAGAGAGTGGCTGATGCTCTTTCGTGGCGGTATATATCCCGCACATCGGATACTCAGATATCAATTACAGCATCAATTGGCGGCTGTTACACACATGTGAACAGGAAGGTTCAGCAACTGACCGGTGAAGCGGAAAAGATCGCTGAAGATGTCTCTAAAACAGGATGTGGTAACTGTCAGGTTCACAAAGTTACTCTTACGAATACGGCGCAGAGTGACTGAGAAAACCTGGCAAACGGTTCACATGTTAGCGAGAAGAGGTTCTCTTCTGTTTATGCTGTCTGTCATTTTTTATCTGAGTCACCAGCCTTCAATCGAAATAATACCTCCACTTTTCCCTATGCAGGATAAAGCACTTCATGCAGTCGAATTTTTTCTACTTTTCGCTGCACTTCTTCTGAATAAGGATCTATGCAGAGGTTTTCATCCACTGCCCCTTCTGTTCGCTGCAGGGAGTTTATGGGCTCTTCTCGATGAGATACATCAAAGTTATGTTCCAGGAAGAGACTGTTCTGCAGGTGATTTCCTGGCTGATATCGTGGGTATGGTTATATGTCTCCTGATTTACTTATATTTGTTCTACTATAGAGATTATTCTTCTTGACATATGACATGTATTCGTTAAGATTTCATAGTTAGTGGATAACCGTGCGAGTATATGGAAAATATTATTTGTATATTTGCGCCAGTAAGAAAAACCAACCGAATCGAGAGGAGGTGCCAGGTATGCTCAAGACGAGAACAAAATTGTTCCTTCTTGGACTCCTGACAGTGTCTCTGCTGTTAGCAGCATGCGGCCCAAGCGCCGCAGAACTTCAGGCAAGAGACGATGCCCGAGCCGCAGCTCTGGCTGCAGAGGCCAAAGCAGATGGCCTTGAGGAAGAACTTGCAACTCTACCCGGTCATATCGTTGAAGAACTTGAAGAGATTGTTGCACTTGAAGTGGAACTTGCTGAACTTACACAGGAATACTATTCACTCGGCGGCGGAAGCCGATAGCAGGGAAAGGGGAAAACAATGAAGCGTACAATAGTATTAGCTCTGATGATTTGCCT
>JAIOQY010000109.1 GCA_021108435.1 Candidatus Aegiribacteria sp. | reverse complement strand
TTTTTCAACAATATTTTCTCTACCACTGTCATCTCTGTTTAACACTTCAATCACTCTTGTTGGAACCGGGGCTTCCAGAGCATTGACAGCGGTAACAAGAAGAGATGCGAGTGAACTTCCCAGATTTGTTTCAGAGGCATTCCATGCAAATCTATTCCAGGTTCCAGCTTCTGAGACCTTTCTGCACAGCAGGCATGTGTCCACCCACCATACGGGGCGCATTTCACAGTTTGTCAGCATATGAATAAGTACAAGAAGCAGGGCGTTGTGCCAGGCGAATCCCTTCAGTCCAGGTTCAAGAGGCCTGCCGTTTTCGAACAGATCTGCTGGTAGTTTTCCTGGAAAGGTCGCGGGGAAGTAGAAAATGTGAGTATGCAGTTCAACCATAGCGACATGCCTGTACATTTTCATCTCGGATACAATACCTGCATTGAAAACACCGTCTCCAGGAGACCCTTTTGACCAGCCGGACTGTTCAAAAGTACTCAAAATCCTATGCCGGTATTTTTTCTCCACGAACAGGTCAGCATCGGCCATCGGTCTTGAACCGGGGAACGGATATACGCTGCGAGCCAGATCGAAGCCCTTTACAGCCCATACTTCAGTGTTCTCTCTGGAAATACGTTCCAGAACCGGTCTGATGGTCTGTTCCTGACGGAACCATGCCGCCGCCGCTAAGAGGCTTATATTCTTTCGCCCCATCTCTTTTGCGAGAAGAGGCGAAAGACCATGAGCGGGGCCAGGGTCAGGTCCTGTGTATGCTCCGGGTACACCTCCGGACAGGAGCCACCTGCAGGCTGCTTCAGTTATAGCGTCGGGTTGAACATTGTTTTTCATACAGCTCAATTGATACATTCATCAGGGGGATATTACCAGTCGTATATTGGTATCTGTCATACGTGCGGTGTAGATTACATCAATGAAAACCGAATCTGATCAAAAGAGACTGATGCTCGGAAGAGCGGTATCCCTGGTCTGGAGAAGCAGCCGAGGATTAACAATTGCCAATCTTCTGCTTACTCTTCTTCAGGGACTGCTTCCCCTTATTCCTCTCTACCTGATGAAGCTACTTATTGATTCCGTCGAGAAGGCTATATCGGGAGGGGAAACCTCTTCTTTCACTCATATTGGCCTGCTTATAGGAATTATGGGTGCTATCGTACTCCTGATCGCTGTTGTAAAAGCTTTTGCTGGATTTGTGGAACAGGCTCAGACACGAGTTGTTACGGATTACATGCAGGATATACTTCACGAGAAATCCATCGGTGTTGACCTGGCATATTACGAAGATTCACGTTTCTACGACACTCTTCACAGGGCACAGAGAGAAGCGCCATCCAGGCCCACAAGTATTGTCAACGATCTGATCAGGATGGCTCAGGGCAGTGTTTCACTGCTGGCTATGGTCGGTCTGCTTCTGTCATTCCACTGGATTGTTGCTGTTGTTCTTGTTGCTGCCGCGCTGCCCGGAGTGTTTGTGAAGCTCAAGTTCTCGAGAATCACATGGAAATGGCAGCGCAAACGAACGGAGACCGAACGCAGGGCATGGTACAAACACTGGCTCATAACCTCTGTCGGACACGCCAAGGAACTGCGTCTGTTCGGCCTGGGAGAGCACTTCAGAAAAAGATACAGGGATTTGAGAAGCATCCTCAGAGAAGAGATGCTCGGTATAGCAAGAAGGAAGGCCGCTGCTGATCTGGGTACCCAGGCAGTAGCAACCATACTGGTCTACGGCTCATTCGCGTTCATAGCATGGCAGGCTTTCAGCGGTCTTATAACCATCGGCGGCATGGTGATGTACTTTCAGGCTTTCCAGAAGGGGCTGGGATATCTCAGGGAGTTGCTTGGCAGCCTGGCCGGGCTTTACGAGGGAAACCTGTTTCTCTCAAATCTTTTCGATTTCCTTGATATCATGCCATCCGTTGTTGATCCGCCCGAACCGAGACCGTTTCCCTCATCTATCAGCGAGGGAATTGTCTTTGATCATTTAAGTTTCGGATACCCTTCCGGCAACAAAAAGGCTCTTGAGGATATTTCTCTCACAATCAAACAGGGAGAAATGCTTGCTCTGGTCGGAGAGAACGGCTCCGGAAAAACAACACTGGTAAAACTGCTATGCAGACTCTACGATCCTGATTCAGGTTCAATCGACATTGATGGAATATCTCTGAAAGATTTCAGAATAGAAGAACTCCGCGAACATATAAGTGTGATTTTCCAGGATTACGCAAGGTACCACCTCACAGCCGGGCAGAACATAAGTCTGGGTGATATTCACCGCACTCCGGATGAAGAAGTCATTCGACAGGCAGCAGAAATGGCGGGAGCAGACAGCCTTATCTCGAACCTCCCGGATGGTTACGATACTGTTCTGGGCAGGTGGTTCAAAGGAGGAAAGGAACTTTCCATCGGTGAATGGCAGAAGATCGCGCTTGCAAGAGCATTCATCCGAAATACTCCGATTGTGATTCTTGACGAGCCGACCAGCGCACTGGATGCCAGATCGGAGCATGAATTGTTTCAGCGGTTCAGAGAACTTATGACAGGAAGAACCTCTATCATCATCTCACACAGATTTTCCACTGTGCGAACGGCTGACAGAATCGCCGTACTTCATAAAGGCAGGATCATAGAACAGGGAACACATCAGGAACTTATGGGGAACAGTGGAATGTACCGCGAGATGTACACCATCCAGGCCAGCGCCTACAACTATATTTAAAAGAAATGATGGCCTGCTCTATACCAGACCATCACCTACAGTTGAATCTAAATAGTGCCTGTCACTATTTGATTAAAGCCCTTGCTGAAGAATCTCCGGATCGATGAAACCGTCGCTGCCTTTGGCGAATGCTGCACCTGGGTTACAACTAGTTGTTGGTTCATGACCACCAGGACAAGATGCTGACCAGCCTCGGTTCAGACCCTCATCAAGCGGAATCAATTCTGGTTTTGCATAGATCTCAGGAAATCTATTCATTATTCACCTTCCCTGTTTATTCAATTCATACATGCTATTACTGCATTGTTTGTCTAATATTGTCAAGTAGTTTACCAGAAGAGCTTTCTTACAAGTTTGCAGTGAACTCTTAAGATAATACCTGGGATTACTGAAGCCAGTGGATAAGGTCTTCTGCCTGGAGTTTTCCATATCCCTTTTCTTAAAACACCGATAACCCTTAACAGTTCCTCATTCCTGAATATTAGAGAAGGGGGATCAGCACCACCTCTGTCACCAGCTGTGTGAAGTTCAATATTACTGTTTGATACTTCTTTTATAGTAGTTATCCTGTGTACCACCGGGTTATCTCTTCTGTAATCCAATACAATTATTTCATCAGGGTTCAGATCATCAGGTAGAACTCTTATAGCTTTGAGAATATCACCCGGAATTAACTCCGGCCACATGGAAGTGCCTTTAACATATCCGTAAAGGACTCCATCTTTTTCACTGGTGAAATTCAATATTCAATTCCGTCTATTAGATCTCTCAGAACCTCTGCCTTTGAATATCTGAGGATATATGAGGGAAAACTTCTGCATATCTCCATTATAGAAGCTCTCAGTGGAGATCGTTCGTCTCCTAGAAGATCAAGGTACGCCATAAGCTGGTTCCTGTTGAGTATTCTGTATGATGCATATAATGGAGTGATTCGCTCAAGTAATTCAGGATAACCCTTTTCAAGAAAAACAAGTGATCCGAGCTTAACAGGCTCATGGTGTTTCCCGGATTGCCATTTCCAGCTTGCGCATGAAATAACTCTCCATATCCCGTCGGTACCCTTTGAAACAACAGTGCTGTCATCACCAAGAACTTCAAGCCCACTGTTTCCAAGAATAGCAGCTGCTGTGCTTTTACCTCCGCCGGAAGGAGCAAGAAATAGAATCCCACGCTGCCTAAATACAATTGCGGATGCATGAAGGACTGCTCCTCTGCCTCTGACTGCTCTGGACTGGATTCGCAGGATTGATTTACGCATCCGGATTGATTTTTCTTGTAGAAGGAAAAACTCCCGCTTCATCTGCTCTCTGGCATATCCAATAGGATGAATTGAATTTTCCTGTTATGTAGTAATTCTGCATTATACAGTTTCCCAAGCATGTATTCACATGTATACAGTTGCCGCAGATACCTTCAAATCGGGCAGGTACTTCAGTTCGAAGTTTCCGGAGCAGATCCGAGTTCTCCCAGATTTCACAAAGATCATCTCTCAGAAAGTTTCCCATGATAAGTGAACTGCACGAGAATCCAATTCCGCAGAAGGAAATCCCACCATCAGGTAATACTCCGAGCAGAGTATGAATAGGGCATGAGCCTGTACCTTTTATACGATCAAGTCGCTTAAAAGCCATTGGAATGTCAACAGAAACGGAAGAACCACACTTGCTGTGGATCTCACTCGTAAATTGAAGAAGCTTCTCAATGTTTTTTGATGAAACTGAAATGTTCTTACCCCGTCCAATGGGTTGAACAGGGTTTATTTTTAGGCTGGAAACTCCTTTTTCCTGGCAAAATAGAGCCATACGCAAGACTGGTTCTACTTTCAGTTCTGCAGTGGACATAATCACCTGAGTATTGATTTTTCTTTTAATAAGCTTTTTGATGAAACGTACTGTTCTTGCCCAGGCTCCTGGAGTATTCCGGAAACTGTCATGTTCCTCTTCATGAATACTGTCAAGGCTCACAGCAACCTGTCTTGGTGGATGCTTTTCAAACGCTTCCCAGAGTCCATCCGGAACAAGCGTACCATTTGTTTCGATATCAATTATCAGTTTTTCTGAGGGATACTCCGCGGTAATTCTATATAATTCAGGGAAATCAGATCTCAGCAACGGTTCTCCGCCTGTGAACTTGATGTTTTTCAAACCGAGTTCTGCTGCTTGATCAAGGAGGCTGGTAAACTGACCTGGAGTAAATTCACTTTCAAGTCTGTTTCTTGTTTTAAATGGAGTAGAAGACAGATCTGGAGAGATCCAGCAGTGTTTACATGCGAGATTACATTGTCCAACAGGATTAACATATAGATGTCGAAGCGGTGGAGTATCCATTATTGTTCCCTTAGATAATTCTTTAGACAAAATAGAGAGAATTTTTCCTTTGATGCACCTTCAATTGGTGCGCCGGCAGGGCATGGACCGCTGCAGTAATCGTGATACTCACATGTTTTACACTCAACCCATGGCCATCTTCGCAAGGCTGTAACTCTCTTGAAATACTCAGCATTTTTCCCTGTTAGGATTTCTTCCAGATCAGTATTTAAAAGGTTTCCAAGATTCATATCCGGCAGATGATCGCAGGGTGTAACTGTACCATCGGGGAAAACAGCGATCTTGCCGCTGATTGCGCCGCAAACTCTTTTTGATGTGAACTGTTTGGCTTTTCCGTTTCTGACCATTACAGCCTGAACAGCCAATTCCAAGAGTGTACCACTAACTTTACCTAGCTGTTCTCTTGCCGCTTCAAGGATAGAACTGCCTGCTTTAAATATTTGATCTGGTTTTGGGTTGAGTTCTGAATCCGTATCTGGTCCTGAATCAATAAAAGTGTTGAATTTAATGCTATTTCCATATTCGGCTGCAAGTTCAGCTGTCTGTTCGATCCTGTCAATGTTCAGGGAGTTTACAGTACAGTAGAAGACAATTGGTACTTGTGCACTATTCAATATTCTAACGCCTTCCATTGTCTTCTCAAATACACCTTTACCTCTGATAGTATCATGCGTTGCAGGAGAATCTCCATCCAGACTTACCATTACTGTATCGAGCCTGGGCATTGAGTCTGCAAGCAATTCTGCTGTTTCATCTGTAATTAGAGTAGCGTTTGTATTGATATTCACGCGGAAGGGGCGCTTGAGTACTTCCTGGAAAACTTCAGAAAAATCTTCCCGCATAAAAGGTTCACCGCCAGTTAATGTGAGTGTAAGGAGTTTT
>JAIOQY010000108.1 GCA_021108435.1 Candidatus Aegiribacteria sp. | reverse complement strand
CTGCTGTTTCAATTGATTGACGACTGCGGCATAAACGGATATTTTGCTTTGAAGATAGCCGTTCTGTAAGGGTTTTAGTCTGGAGTGGCGGTATGCCGAATAAAGAGATTCTGGCACTGGAAAAAGAACTGGAAAGCCTCAGGCTTGAACCTCCCGGTTCAGAACTTGCAGTAGTACTGAACAACCTTGCTTACGCCTGTCTGCATTCGGATCCTCTCAGAGCGGAAGCTTATGCTCAGGAAGCAGGGGATCTTGCGGAAAAACAGGAGCTTTTTATCGAGCAGGCTAAAAGCTGCAGAATGCTTGGAACAATCAATCTTGAAGAGGGAAACTTCGCTGAGGCGATGTCGTATTGCCGGAAGTCCATGGAGATCTATAAGGAACTGGGAGACAAGGACGGGATGGCAACTGTCCACGGTACTATGGCTTCCACTTACAGGTCTCAGGGAATGATTGACAAGGCTCTTGAACACTACCACGAGTCTCTCAGGCGGGAACAGGAATGTGGCGCCAGCAAAGATGATCTTGCCCTTTGCTACCTTAATATAGGCGCATGTTACAGCGGTCTTCATCGCCTTGACCTGGCGCAGTCATCTTATGAATATGCGCGTTCGATATGGGAAGAATCCGGTGACCGCATGAAACTGTCATACCTCTACCACAACATCGGTACTGTACATGGAGAAAAAGAAGAGCTTGACAGGGCTCAGGAATACTTCCAGAAAGCCCTTGAGATCAGGGAAGATCTGGGTGACAAAAAAGGTACCGCAAGTACTCTGGCCAATCTGGGAAGTCTGCACAAGAATCTGGATGATAACGAATCAGCTCTCAGGTGTTTCATCAGAAGCCTTGAACTGTATGAGGAGATAGACAACAGAAGAGGAATCGCTCGCATATGCGGTTGTATCGGCGGGATATATACCACACTGGGACGTCTCGATGAAGCTGAAGAACTTATTCTGAGAGGTCTTTCGATAACAAGGAAGCTTTCGGTTAAGGACTGGGAAATCCTCTGCCTGGAAAAGATAACGAACCTGTACGAGGCAAAAGGGGATCTGCAGAAAGCGCTTCAGTACTTCCGGGAACTGAAAACCTGCGTTGAAGAGCACCTGAATGAGAAGAGCATGGAGAAGATTGCAGGGCTGCAGGTGCAGTTCGAAACCGAGAAGAAGGAAAAAGAAGCTGAGATCTATCGACTTAAGAACGTGGAGCTTTCAAGGATGAACGATGAGCTTCGTGATGCTCTTGCTCATGTGAAGACACTCCAGGGTTTACTTCCTATCTGCTCAAACTGCAAGAAAGTCAGGGATGATGACGGTTACTGGAAGCAGATCGAGTCCTACGTTTCTGATCATTCAGACGCGAAGTTCTCGCATGGGATATGTCCTGAGTGTATGGTTAAATTGTACGGTAAAGATTTTGCCAGGGAGCAATAACAGAATCCAGTGACACGCAACGTGGCGCATGTCATATCGGTCTGCTGTTTTTCAATCAGGCTTCGTTCAGGAAGGGTGTCCTGATACGGAGTTTCGGTCTTATCAGGAGGAGAAGTAAATGAATCTTATAAAGAGGAATATTTTTCGATCTGCTTTCGTTCTGCTTTTCGTGCAGGTGATACCGTCTGTATTCCCGGCATTCGCTCAGGAGCCTGTCGAACCGGGACCGGTAATCGATGGCAGAAACATGCTTGTATATCGCTTGAATATCTACGAATCCCTGCCGGAGGAGGGAGAAGGGCTCAGGCTGGGGATCTATCAGGGGCAGGCGGCGATCGGTACTTCGCAGGCCGTGGAGGATAACCTTGAGCGTCTTGAAAGGATAGTCGAGAAGGCAAGCCGGTTCGATGTTCAGTTACTGAGTTTTCCTGAACTCTATCTGTCGGGCTATGCCCTTACGATTGAGATGGCCGAGGAAATGGCTGAACCACAGGATGGCCCGTCAATTACCAGGGCACGGGAGATAGCCAGGATATATGACATGGCGCTCATTCTCCCTTACCCCGAGGTTGCCATGATAGACGGTTCTCTCCGCTACTTCGACGCAATTGCCGTGATCGATGCGGACGGCACGCTGTTGGAGAACTATCGTAAGACACATCTCTATGGTGATTCGGAACGGCTGGTCTGGGATTTCGGCCGGAGTGATTACCCGGTACTGATGGTTAAAGGCTTTCCCATTGGCGTTCTCAACTGCTACGAGGCAGAATTCCCCGAACTTTCTCGAATTCTTGCTCTTAAAGGGGCGAAGCTGGTCGTCATTCCGACTGCGGCCGACGGCTACTACACGCTTCCTGACGGTAACCGCAGCCCGGTGCCATATCCTGATATCTCCCGACTCCTGATACCTGCCAACGCTTACCAGAATAATATATTCTGCGCGTATGCGAACAGGCGGGGGTATGAACATATCGGTGAAGATCAGTGGCATTTCCGGGGCAATTCGATAATCTGCGGTCCCCATGGAGATATCATCATAGCGGCGGATCACGAACAGGAGACGCTCCTTATCGCTGACGTCGTGCCGCAATACTACGGACCAACCCACCCTGAGGTTGACCACAACTACCTGATAGACAGGCGTCCCGGCCTGTACGGAGAACTTGTCAGGGAAGAAGTGGAATTCGATTCGGGATATACTTATCCGACTTATCCGGATTGGTCGAAATAGAATCGTTTCATGAGAATAGTGAACCTGATCATTGATTTCGCGAAGGCCCATAAATTTCTTATCAGCGGGATTTCTCTGGCCATGCTCCTGGTCTCCATCATTCTTGTTCCCTTTTTTATCCAGAACCTTCCAGCTGATTATTTTAAGAAAAGAAAGATCAGATCAAAACCAGCCTGGGTTCCGTTCCCTCTGCACATTCTGTATCTGGTTGTAAAGAACATTATAGGAATTGTTCTTATTATCATGGGTCTTGCCATGATTGTCCTTCCCGGTCAGGGCCTGATTACACTGATTATCGGAATAATACTGACGGATATTCCGGGGGAAAGGAAGGCTTTTCTGTTTGTGCTGCGGAAAACCCCGGTTCTGAAAGGCATGAACTGGCTGAGGAAGAAGAAAAACATACCGCTTTTCGAACTCCCGGAGGAGTAAGCGCTGCAGGAGAAGCTAAATTGACACCTGTAACATGAACGGATATTATGCTATTGAGCGGTGTGAATATAAGGGGAGCAAACCAGTGTTTCGTAAATGGTTGTATGTCATTTGCCTGTTGAGCGCGTTCGCTGCCGCTTACGCTCACCCTCATATGTTCATTGATACAAAGCTTGAGGTTCGTCTTTCCGGAAATCAATTGGACGGGCTGGAGATAACCTGGTTCTTTGATCCAATGTTTACAGCATCTATTGTGAATGATTGGGATGTGAACGGTAACGGCAGTTTCAGCTCATCTGAGGTTGATCTGGTATATGAGAACGCCTTTTCGAATCTTGCTGATTTTGATTACTTCACATATGTCAGTACGGGTAATACAACACTGTCTCCTTCTGTGGTGGAGGATTTTACCGTTTTTATGGATGATCAGACACTGGTCTATCGGTTCTTCGTGCCTTTCGATATACCTGTGTGTGATGGAATCTTCTCGGTTGCGATATACGATCACACCTATTACTGCGACATTCTCTATTGTTCAGACTCTCCGATCACGCTTGCTGGTTCCGGAAGCTCGAACGCGTCGTTTCAGATAGTCTTGAATGACAATATTGAGATACTGTACGGAGGTGCCGTATCGGTCTCCAGAGATGGTAAGACCTATTCCGGCACGGCCTACCCTCAGCAGGTGGTAGTTACCATGGAAGGTAATTAGAGTTCATGCGGTTTATTACTGGCGTTATTGTCATTTGTCTTCTGCT
This sequence comes from Candidatus Aegiribacteria sp., assembly GCA_021108435.1. Lineage (NCBI taxonomy): Bacteria > Pseudomonadati > Candidatus Aegiribacteria > Candidatus Aegiribacteria sp. Next base: position 856 of record JAIOQY010000108.1, on the reverse strand, counting down.
GCTTATTCCTTCACTGGGGTTGAGTCAGGGTAATCCGTTCATTTCCGGATCTTCTGATAACGGTTCACAGAATCAGGTTACTCAATCAACAGGATTGTACTCTACCAGGATTATCGGTCCTCTGCTTCGGCATAGTGTTGCTCTTCAGCGGACACTCCAGCGTTCGATCTCAGAAACCATGCAGAGTGTTAAGGATGAAGGGAATTTAGGAAGCCTTTTTGTTCTGCTGGGGATATCTTTTCTGTTCGGGTTCTTTCATGTCATGGGTCCGGGGCATCGCAAGATGCTTGTGATCGGTTACTTCATGGGTGAGAAAGCCAGGCCTGTTATGGGTATTATGGCGGGGTATCTGCTGGCACTGGTGCATGCAGGCAGCGCAATTGTTCTTGTGGGCGGGTTCTACTGGTTTGCTTCCCGATCACTGCTGGTTTCCGTTAATCAGGCGGAGCTTGTTCTGTTTCCCATTACCTACGGAATTATTTTTGTTCTTGGAGCATGGATGCTGTATCAGGGAGTACGGGGTTTCAGGCGGCATGAGCAATATCGTACTGACGCGAAAGGTATCGGAGGGCTTATACTGTCCGGAATTGTACCCTGTCCAGGGGCATCCGCTATAATGATCTTTGCCGTAACCTCCGATGCTATGCTTCTTGGTATTCTTGCTGTTCTGGCAATGTCTCTTGGGATGGGACTGTTCCTTTCCGGATTGGGATTGCTGAGCATATTCTTCCGGCGAGGGATATCCCGCTTCTTTGAAGATAAGAAACGGGAGCGGATTCTGGATCTTGTGCTTCATCTTGCTGGCGGTGTTCTTATGATATGTTTCGGCGCCTTCCTGCTGGCAGGATGTCTTCTG
>JAIOQY010000107.1 GCA_021108435.1 Candidatus Aegiribacteria sp. | reverse complement strand
GGGTGTTATCAATTTAAATCGGTATAATTCTGCAGGCACCTCAAGTGGCGTTCGAGCCTGTACAGGCACAGGAATTTCGAAAGGATCAGAAATGAAGCAACTTTCTCTATTTTTTCTGCTTGCGGCGGCGTTTACTGTAACTGCAAATGTAGCAGATATCGGAGTGCGGATTACCGGTGAAGAAGGCTCTCCATGCCTTCCGGATGGATGGGTGATTCCCTCAGAATATATCGTGGAACACACAGATCATCGTGAAAATGGGACTATTCAGCATCTAGGAAGTTGTATGTGGCAGGGAATGAGTGATGTCTTTGTTTGTGGTGACAGCGTCTGGTGTTCATTCCAGGATGGACTGTGGCTTATCGACATATCAGATATTTCAAATCCTGAATTTCTTTCCAGAATTTATACTCCACTATATACTTTAAAACAAGGGCAGATAATGGGTGTGAATGATATTCTGATAGAAGGGGACTATGCATATATAGGCGACCACGAAGGCGTAAGGATAATTGACATAAACAATATGGAACTTGTCTCAACCTACTCTCTGAAAAGGGCACATACTCTGTATCTCAGAGGTACTGATCTTTTTGTGGTTGATGGTATCGGCTTCTGGGTACTGGATGTTCAGAATCCTGCAGAACCGGATTCCATTGGCTTTTATGAGAAATCAGGCGCTGTGGGGCTTGATATATCAGGTAATTATGCTTTTGTTTCGTCAACGGGAGGCGCAGGATTTACTGTCCTTGATATCACAACTCCGGGAAATCCCATTTTTGTTTCGGAGCTTACCGATATCTGTTGTACGAATAAGCTTATTGAAGAAGATGGATATGCTTATCTCGCTTCCGGACCAACTGGATTTAATATAGTAAATGCAATCGATCCTCTAAATCCTTTCCTGCTCTCAAATCTGTATTTTGACGGATCGGTAATGCGCATAGCAAAGATAAATTCCCAGTATGTTGTTGTATCTGTATCATCTCCTGATTTGATCGCTGTAATAGATGTGTCTGATCCTGTTTATCCTTTTATAGCAGTTAGTTATGGAGGAAGCGGAAACCTGTTTGTAGATGAAGACAGACTGTTTGAAGTGAACTCCAATTCTATACAAATACAGGACATACAAGATCCATTGAACTTCGTACTTGAAGGAAGTATCGATGTAGAGGCTTATACTTCGCGGGGAATACAGGTCTCAGGTAATTTTGCTTACATAGTAGATATGGGAGATTGGTTTAACAGCGGACTTAATATCGTTGATATAAGTGATCCTTATAGTCCGTATCCCAGGGGAAATTACCCTATAGGATTTCCCAGTTTCTGCTTCTTACTTACTGTAAAGGATGACTATGCATATATCCCTGATATAATGAACGATCTTCTTGAGATCGTCGATATCAGCAATCCTGATCTACCTGTATATGCCGGAGAATATGCTGCAGCTGTAGAGGATCTATTTGCCGGTGATCCATATACATATCTTGTGGTTGGCAACACATTGCAGATAACGGATCTGCAGGATCCCTCAAATCCTTCTTTATTAAGCACCATAGCGCTCGGTACTGAAGATGGTAATAAGATATATGTAGCTGATGAATACGCCTTTGTTGGAGACTGTACAGGTGAAGTATGGATCGTAGATGTAACTGATAGTTTATTTCCTCAAACGGTTACATCATTTATTACTGCCGGGGAAGTAACAGGTATCATTGCGGTAGAAAATTTACTTTTTATTGTTTCTCAGGAACAGCTTCAAATAGTTGATATCAGCGTTATCAACGCTCCCCAGATTGTCGGATCGTATTCTGATGGTGATCTTTCCAGTTATTCGAATATCCATGTCGATGGAGACTATGCTTATATCGCTAACTTGATAGGCGGTTTCCTTGAAATAGATGTCAGCAATCCCAGTGCTCCTTTTCGTGAGGAATTCTTTCAAACTGCAGGCTGGTGCAGAGGTTTAGATTGTGCAAACGATCATCTTTATGTTTCTACTGATTGCTCTTTTCAAATCCTCAAGAATGAACCTCTTGGGATAAACGATGATGATGATTCTACATGTAATGTAATGGAGTGCAATATTTCAAATTTTCCGACTCCTGCCATGAGCGATGTCACAATACTCTTCAGTCTTGCAGCAGCAGGCGTTACAAGGATAGATGTCTTTGATATAACTGGGCGAATCGTAAATACTCTTGCGGCGGAGGAGATAGCCGCGGGACAGCACAGCCTTGTCTGGAACCTCAGAGACACGAACGGCAGCGTCATTCCTTC
>JAIOQY010000106.1 GCA_021108435.1 Candidatus Aegiribacteria sp. | reverse complement strand
GTACTTGACAGGGATTAACGCACTGATTATTCTAATTCAGTATTATTTGAAATAGAAGAAGACGGAAATTGGAAGGGCTCGATGCAGTGTCGGAATGCAGTAAACTTCAATTACTTAGCGATTAGTATACATTCAGATACTGAAAAATTAAGATAAGGTTGAAATCGAGTGTTCAATTGGCAGAAGCCGGGCATGAAGACGCCAGGGATGATCAACCACATTACCGGGAAACCAAAGGTTATCAGCAATAATGAAAATATTCTGGATAAAGGTGTAATAGCTATTTAAATTGTATTACTGGATGAAAGAGTTGTTATGAAATCTTATCGTATCTTTTTGCAGAATGCATCAGCCTTACTGTCTGTGATGTTGCTTGTATTCATCCTTGATGCTCACGGTTCAGTCTCTCTCGATGCTCACTCTCCAGAGGGTGGAATCTGTTCTTACTATTCTGATAATCTGCTCTGCCCTGAATCTCCTGTTTCAAGCCCGTTAACTGCACCGGTACCAATGCCAAACTGGCCTATCAGTATTGGCTGGAGTACTAATTATCCTGGATCCGGTGTATGTCTTGCTGATATTTTTGGTGATGGTTATCTTGAAATAATTGCCGGTTCCTCAAACGGTTCCGTTCATGTCTTTGACTATCAGGGTAATAATCTTCCCGGATGGCCAAAGACAGGATTGGGGAAAATACGAGCCAAGGTGGCCGTCGGGGATATAGATACTGATTATCCCGGCATGGAAATAGTTGCCGTTGCTGAAACCAGCACTATGTACGTCTGGCATAATGACGGAACTCCGGTAACCGGATGGCCGCAGGCCACCGGTTCAGTCGGACACCTCAGAGCACCTGTTATTTTTGACGTGGACACTGATGGCGATCTTGAGATAATACTTGGGAAAGGTGAAGTCTGTGTTTACAACCATGACGGAACGATATATCCAGGCTGGCCACAATCGATAGGCTCCGTTGCAACGCCTTCAGTAGCAGATGTTGATAACGACGGAGTGGTTGAGATATGCGCGGTTTCGTACACTTCCATATACCTCTGGGATAAGGATGGTATTCCTGAACCTGGCTGGCCCCTGATCGATGTCGCCGGAGCGACAAGCTATGCTCAGCCTGTACTCGCGGATCTTGATGGTGACGGCGATCTGGAAATTCTTCATGCACATTACGATCAGTGGTCTTCGCCATCACAGAATCATGTTGCCATACATCATCATGATGGAACAGTTTTTGATAACTGGCCACAGAATTATCCGGGACCTCACACCTACATCACACCGGTCACAGGTGATATCGATAATGACGATGACCTGGAAATCTTCGGTGGCGGTCATACCTTCGATCTGCATGCCAGGCATCATACCGGAGCTGCCGTAGCAGGCTGGCCTGTTTCAGCACTGAGCGCCCTGGAATGCTCACCGATAGTATTTGATGTTGATGGCGATGGTTACAGAGAAGTTCTTTTCGCTGAAAACTGGCCCGGTGCCAATGGTTTCCTGTACGCATTCAACGGTGACGGTTCAACAGTTGAAGACTGGCCGGTATCGATCAGTGCACCGTCTTATGTCAACAGCGCGGCTGCGGGTGATGTGGATGGTGACGGGGATATCGAGATCGCATTTATGACCGGTAACGGAACGGTTAATCTGTGGACTGTTGAAAACGTTCCTTACAGGGCATATCTGACAGAATGGGGAACATATTTCCATGATAACTGGAATACAGGCTGGATGCATCCCCTGGCTCCCTTGAATCCCGTTGTCTATAACTCAGGGGGTTCAAACCATCTGACCTGGAATGCGAATACAGAGCTGGACATCGCCGGTTATAACATCTACAGAAGCGATATATCAGGCGGACCCTATACGAAAATCAACAGCACGGTGGTTACAGATACACTCTACACTGATGCTTCAGGAACGACTGATCAGTATTATTGCATAACTGCTGCTATCATGGCTTGCACGGAGTCCAGGCTCAGTGTTGAGGCAGATGTTCAGACAGACATTACTACTGATAACGATTACAGAGTATTCAATATATCCGCCTCCCCGAATCCCTTCAGCGTAAATACCACGATCAGCTTCTCAGTACCCCTGGAGCTTACTGGAAAAACGGAGTTAAACATTTACGACCTGAGAGGGCTGAGGGTGAAGACCCTGATAAATGAAATCCTGCCTGCAGGAGAGTATTCTTTTGTCTGGGATACAACTGATGATTCAGGGGGAAATACTGCTCCAGGAATTTACTTCTTTGAATTGAGAGTGGGGAACTGCTGTGCCGAAATAAAGAAAATCACATTATTGCATTCCAGATAGCGTCTATAATCCGGGATTTTTCGTATGAGTATCAGTTGGAAGATTCCCGCAGTTCAGTAATCAGGCAGTAAACAGAAAGGCGGTGCTGAATTGTCAGCAAAGCGAACAAGGATCTATTTAACTTTGATATTTGTCTTGACCATTCCGTTGTTTGCGCATTCGGGTGATCCGGCTCTATATGAATTCACCGGTTCCTGCGATGTTTCCGAGAATAGTACTGCATCTCTCATTTATCCTCCCGTATCGCCTGATCAGAAGGCACCGACATTCACGATAAGCCACACAGAAAACGGTACCGAAGTAACCATCAACGTTGCATCAAACGAGGACCTGTTCTCGGGATGGGTTGCCGGGAAGGACATCTGGTCGAACTCCAACTGGGACTACTGGTGGCTTAATACTCGTATCGCAACCGATGCGGAGAACAATATCTATGCAGCAGTAAAACTTTACGAATACAGTAATCCGTCTATCAATTATGATATGTTCGTCCTCGAGAACAACGGCGATATCAGCGAGTCATTCCTCGACTGGAACGGTCCTGAGAGTAATCCTCTGATCGTCAATAATCCTGATCCGAACATCTATATAGAGCAGCCAACCCTGGACAGAGAAGGAGCGGTCGATTCAGACAACAACACATACCTGATCTATACCAACGGCGGCTCCAACATCATTTTTACCAAGCTGGATTCCGACGGTACACTGCTCATTAACGGTCTCAACATTGTCGTGGGAGCCAATGCCTGGACAAATGAAGCACGCGTGGACATTGCCCCTGATGGCAGGATCTACGTTGTCTGGTCTGAAAGTCTCCACGATATCCAGTACGTGTATTCCGACGACGGCGGAGATTCAGGTTCCTGGTCGATTCCTGCATCCATCTGTTACAATGCATCCGATCAATTGTGCAAACCGCAAATCTCCTGTGATACTAACGGTAACGTCCATATTATCTGGCAGCACTCCAGCAAGCTTGCATACATGAAACTTCTGCCGGACTGTACTGTGTCCATAGACGAGAGTTTTCTTACTTCGGGCGGTGTCTGGTCGCCCATGATGGATATAGATGAGCAGAACAATCTGCATATAGTCTGGGGAACGGGCACTCAGGGTTCTAATTCCGTCTACTACACGGAGATCAACGGAAACCTCGACGGAGGCGGCGCTTCCATGACTGATGATGAACTTACTATAGTCCAGGAAACTCCTTTCATTGTCAGCACCGATGTCAGGTACCCCAAATGTATTGTTGACAGCTACATGAATGTTCATGCGGTTTACGAACAGGGCGAGTATGGCCGTCACCACCCAAAGGCCATGAATTACATCAAGATGAATGGTGTTCCACTGTTGAGGATAGTATGCCCCGATGAATCGGTCCTTTTCGTGGAAATGACCGGAAGCGGCGCAGACTGGGAGGGTACTTTCACTCCTCCAGTGAATGGAATCTATTCCGCAGGTGTTTCGGGCTCAGATGCCGACGGTAACACCGGCATAGACACTTATCAATTTGAATTTCCCAATACCGGTATCGAGTCAGAGAGCGGTTTGCCTGTCTCGGGTGTCTCCTGCTCACCGAATCCGTTCAGAGAGTCTATCAGTTTCTCCTATGATCTTTCTGAAACAGGTTATGTTAATGTAACTATCTACGACATGACAGGCCGCCTGATCGAAACGCTCTTGAATGAGGAACAACAGACCGGTCTCCATTCCATTAACTGGAAAGCATCTGACATGAACCCGGGTATGTATCTGTGCCGGATCTCTTCCGGTGCTGAGTCAGAGACACTGAGATGTGTCATTGTAGCTGATTAACAACAGCAGTATCACATGTGGCGGAGGGCTCATCCTTCCGCCTCCGGGAAACGTTCTCTGGTTCCACAAGCGCAGTATGATTAGATTTTTCAGTGAAATATTGTTCAGCCGCTTTGAAGGAGGAAAGAGACGTTTGAAACAGCGAAAGATATTATCATCTTTTCTCCTCCCTTTAGGGGATCTTCTGCTGGTTATAGGTGTTTTCCTTCTAGGGTACTGGCTCCGTCATTTCATCCTCTCCGATGTCTTTCAGAATCTGTTGAGAGTTTCCGATGATTTCAGACTTGATCTATGGCACTACGTCATCTCCGGAACAGTCATGGGAGTCATCGAAATTATCATGCTTCAGGCTTTCGGGGTTTACAGAAGAGAGTACGGACTTGCCAAGGTAGAAGAACTGGCCTGGATTCTACGTTCATCATTCATGGCAGTGATCATCACTTTCGCTTTCAGCTTTGCCACAAGGCAGTTACTTTTCTCAAGGTTCGTATTGCTTTTCGCATTTCCAGCAACGTCCATTGCGATTTCCATCTGGCATGGTGTTTTCCATCGACTGGCTCGCAGGTTCGCTCTCAGTCGCGGTAAAGGAATAAAAGTAGCTGTCTATGGTTCAGGATCACTTGCTGTTGAACTGGCTGAGTTCATGGAGAAGAGAGCTCTGGTTCCATATGAAATAGCAGGATTCGTACTCACTGAAAGCGGGAGGGATACATCTCCTGAAAGCGGTGCGAAAATATTCGAATCATTCAGCCGGATGTTTGAATGGATGCGGTTGAATGGGGTTTCGGAACTGATCGTAGCAGACCCGGAACTGTCGCGGGAAAATATGGCTTCACTGATCTACAATTGTGAACAGGAAGGAGTTCCATATAAGCTGGTAGCAGATGTATTTACTCTGGTCAGCCTTACTACAAGAGTCGTACACATGGGTGGAACTATCATGATCGAGTCTGTTCCGCCACCGCTGAGCGGAAGCCGGATATTACTTAAAAGGATAATTGATCTGATAATAACAGTTCCTCTGACTATTCTGCTGCTTCCCCTTGGATTTCTGACAGCTGTGTTTATTGTTATCGATACTGGTTTACCCGTTTTCTATATTCAGACACGTCTCGGAAGAATGAATAGAAAGTTCAGAATGTTCAAATTCAGATCCATGAAGATTGGCGCTCATCAGAAAAGGGATAAACTGAAAGAAGCCAACGAAGCCGGTGGACTTCTCTTCAAGATCAGAGATGATCCCAGAGTTACGAGAGCAGGCCGATTCATAAGAAAATGGAGCATAGATGAGCTGCCGCAGTTACTTAATGTCATTATGGGAGACATGAGTCTGGTAGGACCAAGGCCGCCTTTGCCTGAAGAAGTTGAAGAGTACTCTGAACGTCACCTGAAACGGCTGGAAACTGCACCTGGAATTACAGGTGTCTGGCAGGTTTCAGGCAGAAGCGGGCTCGGGTTCAGTGAAATGGTGAAGCTCGATCTGTATTATGTTGATAATTGGTCTATCTGGATGGATCTTTCAATTCTCATATTGACGGTTCCCGCAATATTCTTCAAAGAAGGCGCATACTAAGCCGGGCATAACTTACTTAACTAATCCTCTAACTCTAAGCTGAGCACAGTTTTATTAACTGAATTTCAGGCTTCGTAGAGTCCCCCGTCATGTGATGGAGCAGAATCGTCCATTCCAAATCCTGATTCCTCAAGATCCCGTTCGATCTTTTCCGGATCTTCTCCGGCTTCCAGCCGTGAAAGCGCTTCGCTGACTTCGGAACCGAGATCTTCGCCGAGTTCATCAGCCATTCGGCGGATTGCTTTTGCCATTGCTTTCGGATCTTCTTCATCAAGTCCGGCAAGTGATGGATCATCTTCCAGCCCATCGCCTGTTGAAGAATGACCGCTTCCAAAGGAGAAGGAACTCATGACTCGCTCCATGCTTTTATTGTTGCACTTCGGACATATGGGCAGAGTATCTTTTGAGGGGTGTCTGACAAGGAACTGGAAAATCGTGTTACATTGCTTGCATAGGTATTCGTATATGGGCATTATTCCTCCCTGCTGAGCAGACCAGATCTCTCAAGGAAAAGTCTGTGAAGTCTGTCATCGGAAGTGAGCTCAGGATGAAATGATGAGAGCCACAGGTTATCCTGTTTGACCAGTACAGGACCATCGTCCACTCTGCTGAGTACATTGACTTTTTCTGAGAGCGGCTGAAGCAATGGAGCTCTGATGAAGACCCCTCTAAAAGTGGCTTCAAGACCCTGGATGGAAAGATCTTCTATGAAACTCCTGGTTTGTCTGCCGAAATAATTGCGAATTGCTTTTACATCAGCCAGACGGAGACTCTCCTGTTTGATTTCATGTTCCATTTCACTGATCGACGATGAAAGCAGCACCGCACCCGCGCATGTGCCGAAAATCGGAAAACCATTCTCACCCATTCTTTGAATTGGTTCGGTAAGCCCCCATCTTTTCATGAGGAAGAGAAGAGTCGTTGATTCTCCTCCTGGAAGGAATAACGCTGAAATCGAATCCAGCGCATCCGGCGTCCTGATTTCAATTACATTGAAGCTGAGATTTCTGAGGATCGCAGCGTGCTCTGCTACACCACCCTGAAGAGCGAGTACTCCGACGGATTGCACTTGGTCTACCAGCCCCTGTCAGCCATACGTTCTTCATCTGGAAGGGTGGAGATGTTGATACCGACCATGGCTTCCCCCAGGTTTTTAGAAACTTCGGCCAGTATCTCAGCGTCATTGAACCTGCTTACGGCTTCAACGATAGCCCTTGCGCGTTTCTCTGGGTCACCGCTCTTGAATATACCGCTGCCTACAAAAACACCGTCCATTCCAAGCTGCATCATCAATGCTGCGTCCGCTGGAGTGGCAACGCCTCCCGCGGCGAAATTGACAACAGGCAGACAACCATTTTCATGAACATATTTCACAAGATCATAAGGAGCGCCCATCTCTTTTGCTATTGTCATAAGTTCCTCAGGAGGGGTAACCTTCAGCTTCCTAATTGATCCAAGAACGGATCTTGCATGTCTGACGGCTTCCACGACATTTCCTGTACCGGCCTCACCCTTTGTCCGGATCATAGCGGCACCTTCACCAATTCTTCTGAGGGCTTCACCGAGATTTGTGGCTCCGCAGACAAATGGAACCTTGAAATCGAACTTGTAAACATGATTTTTTTCATCGGCAGGTGTAAGCACTTCCGATTCATCAATATAATCAATATCCATTGCTTCAAGGATTTGAGCTTCAACAAAATGGCCTATTCTGCATTTGGCCATTACCGGAATATCAACAATCTGCTGAATACCCTTTATCATGTCCGGATCGGACATACGAGCTACACCACCCTGAGCGCGAATATCAGCAGGAACCCTCTCAAGTGCCATTACAGCGACAGCTCCGGCAGCCTGTGCAAGTTCAGCCTGTTCCGGAGTAACGACATCCATTATTACGCCGCCTTTGAGCATACGGGCCAGTCCAGCCTTTGCCTCCCATGTTCCTTCGGTTCTTGTCTTAATCATAATATTTCCTCTTCTGCAAGTAGTTCAAAAAATGTTGTTTCTTCCAGACTCCAGAGGGAGTCATATTCAAGAAGCTGATTTTCGAGTTCAATACATAAGTAACTATCCGGCAGGATATCTTCGTGGTAGGTTTTCTGGATGATTCTAAAGACATTCAGATATTGCTGCGAAGAATTAAGATAACCTGTCCAGGCTTCCGAGAGATTATCAGAACTGATTGTGTGGATATCCAGTGTTTCAGCGATGTCCAAGGCAGCGTTGGCTCTGAGCCATGCAACATCAAGAACCCAGATTCTTACAGGTGTTTCAGGGGTGATCGGGCATTCCGGAACAGCTTCGAGATATGCGTCAAGCAGACCTGCCATCTCTCTGTCAAGATCCACAATAACATCCAAACAGGAATCACTCAATCTTTGTGCCTGTGCGGACCCGGCTGAGATGAGCAGAGATGATATGTAGAGAATGACTGATAATATTTTCATCATACCGCAAATATAGAGATTCCGCACGGTAGTTTCAATGACCTGCTCAGAATGGGCTGGAAAGAGAACCATGATCTCAATCAACATGACCGGAGGTTAATCATTGCGAATAGGCCAGGGGTTTTCCAGCGGCATTCATCGTTGTAGGTTTATATAGTGTTATTCAAAATGTACGCTAATGATGGGATTCCTGTTGAAAAGTATGCTCGTGATTGCATTTGTCGTATCCATTTCATTTGGAGAGCTAGCCGAAGACCTTCGATCAATTGGCGTTCCCGTTCAATTTGCCGAATTACAGGACACTATGATAGTTTTAAGTATGTCGGGTTCCCTGGCTCAGGGTGATTCGCTTCTCAAACATTACGGCGGCATTTTCTACACAGTTACGGATAGTATTATCGGGGGCTGGGATGTATGTGGCATCATTGTTGAGATTGAGGAAGTCGCCCTGGTCTTTCAGAGAAGTGATATGGTTCTGATGTTCGAACAATTATCTGAAATTGATAATGACGAGGTTATAGCGAGCTGGGTTCTGAATCACACACGCGTTTTCAGGGACTCTGACTAATCCGCATATCTCACCAGAGTTACTACTGCAACGGCGCATAATCAAGGATCCATTACAGGTACTCGTTGCGAAGCGATGCAGATGGCTGTGGATACAAGGCTTGCGATCGCAGACTCCGGAGGCGTACTTGAACAGTACTTCGAGGACGGATGCGTGAGCATAACGAAGTAGGCGCTGTCATATGCATCGCTGTAGTAGAGTGCTTGTGATGAATCCTGGATATTACACTCGCATACTGCGTTATGCTCAATCGGCCATTCTTGAAGTAAATAATCTTTCGCCCGCGAATGCTCATTTGCATGCCTTGTCTCCGAGCGCTTCTA
>JAIOQY010000105.1 GCA_021108435.1 Candidatus Aegiribacteria sp. | reverse complement strand
TGCGGCACACACCTGGATATAACAGACCGCAAACGGGCCGAGGAAGAACTTCGTGTAAGCGAGGAGCGATACCGGAGGCTTATTGAAGATCAGGGAGAGGGAATTGCCATCGTTAATCCTGAAGAACAATTTGTTTTCGCAAACCCGGCGACTCATGAGATCTTTGGTGTTTCACCTGGTAGTCTTGTGGGAAGAAACCTGAAAGAATTCCTGGATGAAGAGGAAATCGCCACCATAATCTCGCAAACGAAAATACGTCATACTGGACAATCGAGCAGCTACGAACTGAAAATAATCCGCCCTGATGGACAGAGACGGTATTTGCTGGTAACTGTCAGACCGCAGTTTGAGCAGCAGCAGTATACAGGCGCATTTGGTATATTTCGAGACATTACGGAGCGCAAGCAGGCCGAGAAAGCGCTGGAAGAAAGCGAAGAACGTTACAGAACATTTATCAACAGCACGTCAGACCTGGTATTTCTTAAAGACAGCCAATTCAAATACCTCGTTTTGAATAAAGCCATGGCGGATTTCTATGGTAAATCATATGAGGAAGTCATAGGACAGTCAGATTACGACCTTCTGCCTGAAGAAGCGGCAGACATCTGCCGGGCATCGGACAGGGATGTTGTAGCCACAGGAAAGGTAGTCACCACAGAAGAGCATTTTGGAGAAAATCATTACCAGGCCATAAAATTCCCTGTAGCACTGCAGAACAGCAAAATGGGTGTTGGTTGTTTCATGCGAGACATCACGGAACTCAAACGGTCACAGGAGAATTCACAAAAGCTTCTCGAACAGCTGCATCAGTCACAGAAGCTGGAATCGGTAGGCAGGCTGGCAGGCGGCGTGGCGCATGATTTCAACAACATGCTCTGTGTCATTCTTGGCCATGCGGAAATGATTCAGGAGGGACTGCCTTCCGACAGCTCTATCCGCCCGAATCTCGATGAAATCCAGAAGGCGACCAGGCGCTCCACTGACATCATCAGCCAGCTTCTTGCCTTCGCGCGGAAGCAGACCATCTCCCCCAGGGTACTCGATCTCAACGAGACCGTCGGGTCCATGCTCAAGATGCTTGAACGTCTTATTGGCGAGGATATTGACCTTTCATGGCAGCCCGCCAGTGACCTTTGGCTCGTAAGACTGGACTCGACACAGATCGATCAGATACTGACAAATCTCTGTGTCAATGCCCGGGATGCCATTGAAGGTGTAGGCAATCTCACCATCAAGACCGGTAATCTTACCTTTGATGAGGGTTACTGCGTTGACCATCACGGCTTCATTCCAGGTGAATATGTGATGATGTCCGTCAGCGACGACGGCTGCGGTATGGATGAAGAGATTCAAAAAAGTATCTTTGAACCGTTCTTTACCACCAAGGAGGTAGGCAAAGGCACCGGTCTTGGTCTTTCTACAGTCTACGGCATTGTCAGGCAGAATGACGGCTTTATCAATATATGCAGCGAACCTGGACAGGGTACGTGCATCAAGGTTTATCTGCCGAGACATTTCAGCAAAATCACTTCGGAACCGAAGAAGGATTCCAGAATATCAGCCGTCAGCGGCAGCGAGACCATCCTGCTGGTGGAGGACGAACCTGCCATTCTGAGAATGACTGCAACAATTCTTGAACGCCTGGGTTACACAGTGCTTTCTACAGATATTCCCGGTGAAGCGATACGGCTGGCCAGGGAGCATTCCGGCGATATCCACCTGCTGATGACCGATGTGGTGATGCCCGAGATGAATGGCAGGGATCTGGCAAGGAATCTGCTGTCAATCTATCCTGATATCAAACGTCTTTTCATGTCCGGCTATACCGCCGATGTGATCGCTCACAAGGGAGTGCTGGATGAAGGGGTGCACTTCATTCAGAAGCCCTTCAAATCCAAATATCTGGCCGTCAAGCTAAGGGAAGCACTGGACAGTGAATAGACTGCTTTAAAGCAATGATATTCCAGTCCAGTCTGCCATGACAATTCTGACATTCCATCATTCTGCATTAAGCTCTGCCTTTTTCGTATTTCATGATGTACTTTTACTGCTGCCTGTACACTTTTCCGTCGCTGTATCGCAAAGCTCAAGGTTGTTATAAAAGTCGCGTTAAGGTTATCTCGCTCGCATTTCCCCTGTGCGTTTCATTTCCCGCCGACCATGGATCTGAAGCAGGATAATAACCTTCATAGAAATCAACGTAGTCGTCGCTGTTTGCCCGGAGAATCGCGCTCATAGCCTTCGTAAGTTCACCAGCGGCCATATAGGCAGCCGTTATGGTTGACCCTGTTACTCCCGTCGCCATAGTGATCAAAGACAGAAGGTTAGTTAACTCACTCGTCCTGACAGTGTTGGCCAACTCGTTCATAGTTTTTCCGAAGTCGCGAGCACCCTGGTCAGATTCCCACAGCATAATACGAATAGCGAGCCCGGCGGTGACCGTTCGTGAGGGAAATAGCGCTAATCCAGCTCCTAAGAACTCTCTCAGGTGGTCAACTTTCATGGGAATTATGCAGCTTTGCGGAGTCGCGCCGAGCCCCGGGTACACAAAGGGTGGATTACCACTGAAATCCCACGCCCAGCACAGGAAGTACACCTCGTTGGTCTGATTGAACAGGTTCTGAAGGAATCCCTCAAACCCTTTCTTCAGCATTATAGACTTCAGCGCAAGACCACGAGGAGTATCAGATGCCCTGAACTCAATCGGAACGGGCTGCACATCTCGAGTTGCTTCGCGAAGCGCGGAAAAAGTTCTCAGCTCACCTACTGCAGCTCGATCAGCTTGCACCCTCGCGGTAGCAGCAGCTGAAAAGCAGTCAAAGGATCCGTGTTGAATTAAAGCAATGACTATACCTCCCATTAGAGGTTATGGTTGGTTATTCGATGATAAAGCACACTATAGTTCATTTCATAAGCGTGAGCAAATTTCGCCCGGCACAAATTTCAGACGTAAAGGCAACTCACGGCTTTTCAGATAAAAGCAGCTGCAATAAGCTGAGTCATTCTCGAACTGAGTAAGTGTAAACAAAGGTTGCGGTATTCCATTATTTATACGGCAGTACCAGCACCTGTATCAAAGATAATATCCAGAATTACTACGAATAAATAGGGACTTCTTCAGAGGCATAGAGGATAGGATTGACTCAATTGCTGATATCACCCGATCTTTTTATTCTCCTGGCCAATAGCAGTGACAATACATATAAGACTGCCGTCGCTTTTATCGACGTTGTTTTCCCACTGCAGAGGCTGCAGGTTGTTGATATCATCAGATCCGGCTGGATCGATATAATTAATCTCCCAACCGTACAGGGAATCACGGTCGCCGTATAGATTGCGGTTCATCCAGGCGCCGCAGGCATCTTTCCGGCGACATTTCAAAGAATCGGTGTGCTTATCAGGCTGACCCTTTTCCCATACTTCCTGAATTTCTCTTTCAATCCCTGTTGCCATTATGTATCTCCTTTCATATTTCAAAATAAAAAGACCCGATTCCAGTGGCTTTTATTACCATCTGAATCCGGGGCGCAAAAAAAGAAGAACTTACCTTTTCGGCAGCCGATCGACCTTATCCTTTTGGACGTAGGCACCTGACTTTGCGTCCCATCCTTTCAGATGGTTTGCCGTTTCGTAGGAAATTCCTACGATTACAGTAACATATATTAACAAGAGCTTTACCTGTCAATAGTATAAAAGATACTGACAGTATAAGTTCTTTGATAATACCGAACGATTATTATCTGTGCCGGCAGTCCGATCCTTCGTTGCTTCCAGTATTTAGGAGACTTAGAGGAGAGCTTATCTTTATAGAACAGAAAAATGGTCTTTTCCTGCCTGTGTACATATCGAGCCGGTTCGATGCTGTCCTATGTTCTAACAAACTCACGCAGGGGTTCATAGTTGTAATTATCTGCCGCGTGAAGAGCTGCAATGTATCTTTGTCTGGTATTGCCGGCTCTTGATAGATTCTCACTTCCCCATGTAAATCTTGAACAATTAAGGATGTTTTCAAGTAATAGATCGGTCATCAGCCGTGCATGGCGACCGTTACCGTTCGGAAACGGATGAATCAACACCAGCCGGTGGTGAAATCGGATAGCCATTTCATCCGGCGTATACTCCTGTAGTTCTATCCATAAGCGCACATCATCGCAGAGGTTTTTCACATTCGTTGAAATCTGATACCACGGTCCGCCGATATTCTTGTCGTTGATACGAAAGTGTCCTGCCCATTTCCAAACTCTGGCAAACATGCGCCTGTGGAGTTCCTTGACGAATTGCTCATTCAGGATATCTGTCGGGGTTGTCTTATCCAGCCATATCAATGCTTCAACAATATTGTCCTGTTCCCAACGATCCAATTCATTTCGCGTGGTTAAATGTGTGAGAAGGAGGTCTCCTGCTTCATCCGGATCAATAGGGGTGGCTCCTTCCGGATAATTGAAATCCGGCATCATTCATCCCATAGATTTGATGGAAGCTCATCCATGATTTCTTCGATCATATTGGACAAGATTTGCATGTTTTCTTTTTTACCGAGTGCCTGATTCTCAAGCTTCATTGTATGAGAGGCTCGAGCAAGGCGTTTGGCTGCAACTCGCTGTGCTCTATTCCGAGTAATTTCATCAAGACTCTTTCGGGGAACAAGAGCATAAACGAAAACACACTCCAGTGCCTCGGCAGCTCTTCGCAAAGTTTTGAGGGTGACTGAAGCATCGATTTCCTGCTTCTCTATGATGGATACTCGTTGCCTTGTGACGCCCATGCGCTCGGCAAGTTGTCTCCCGTTCATCCCCAGAGCATTTCTGATTGCTCTAATCCAGCCCTTGGGCGGAATCGATATAGCAAGCATTGGTTGAAACTTAGCCAGTGTTATCTGTAATTGTTCTCTGACAAGCTTGTTGTTCGCTTTCATCTTAAACCTCCTATATGTCAACATATGTATTGACAGAAACGTCTATTTCGTCAATGCATATATTGACACAAAGAGTCACTATGTCAACATATATATTTACAATATTCTATGTAAGAACATCCTGTATGATCATACAAAGATGTGAAGCAAGAATATTACATTATTACCTTAAGCAATGTGAAAAGCCCAGGAACAACCGTTGCGACCCCTACAATCGTAGTGAAATTCTTGACTTTCAGTTTTTTCACGGTTCTTGTTGAAAAAGGAACAGATGTGACAGCGCCTGCAAGTAGTACTGGAAAGATCTTCCAATCAACAGTATTACCCGGCAACAGGAAAATACATGTAACTTCCCGAAGCCTTCTCCATACGGAGCTACAGACCTGATGAATACAGACCTCTCCTCCGGTTCGAGCTATCCGGAGAACAGACGGTGAAGGTAATGGATGAACAGTTCACGCTTCCATCCATCCAGTGTTCTACGCTCATCCGCGGACAGGAATGGGAACACATCGCGAGCAACCTGATCCCAGTCCAGAGACTCGATCTTACGGCGGAGTTGGTCTTTGAGCCATTCTTGAGTAACATGGATGCCCCGGTTTACCCACGGTCCGTTCTGGTCGATTGCAGAGGAAAGCAGATCCATATCAGGGTGGATATCTCTGGAGCAGAACCAGAGGAAATCGAACCAGTCTCTTCCTTTAATCCATGATCTGCATAAAAGCGCATGACACTTCAAAGCGAACGATGAGGAGAGGTCCATCACCGAAACCTCAAATGGTATCGGGAAGTCAATGAATGCGGTTCGAATTTGTACTCCTTCAGGGGGATTTACGTCTGCTTCCAGTCTGATTCTTAAAAATGGTGTCCGACCGTCAGGTGAGCCCTCGAGAATAGAAGTATCAATCAGAAGAAGCCTGCGGATAGATGAGTGTTCCGACCCGACAGTACGCAATTCAGTGTCAAGGCCATAATTGGAACAGGTTCTGAGCAGAGCCTCTTCGTATGAAGACCAGGAGAATGAATTATCAGGCTCCGCGAGGATGAAATCGAGATCCTCTGAGAAACGAGGTAGACCATGAACCAAACGAAGTTCTGTTCCGCCGTGGAACACAGCTCTGCTGAAGAAATCGTTCACTGACAGTGAATATAGGGCGATTTCCTGCACGATCTCCCGAAGAGCATGAACGCGAGCCTCCCGGGAAGACGAACCATATTCTTCGAGCCTTGATTCAATAATGTTTTTCATGATCCTCCATCCAGGGCATCGGCCAACAGGGAGAGGAAGTTTCGAGCTTTAGCTGAACGGTATATGCGGGCAATCTCCCTCAGATCGTCTGTGTTAAGCTCGCTGAGGTACGATACATCCGTGCGCAGAGCTGCACAGAGTCCAAGGATACCCTCCCAATTGAGCTTACGATCGTATGCTAAATCACCTATTGCTCTCTCGGGAGATGCAACCAGGGTGTATCCGCCCGGCAAGGCCTCCCTCAATACTCCCTTATAGCAATTATTATCGACAACAGGGATGGGTGTATATGCAAAACTGCCCAGGGCATTCTGGAAAATCCTTTCTCTTCCGCATGCAATACAGCTTTGAACGAGCAATGGTTCTTCCTGCAGCCAGCCATAGTAGTCAAGAGCTGATTCCATTGTAACGAAGCTTTCGGGGATAAGCCTGTTCGCGATCCTCAACCTGCTGATGTCCAGTCTTGATAGAGCTGGATCGAGTAAATACATACCCCGTTTCAGGCGGATCAACTCGTCGCTTTGCAGCGCCCTGTTCACCAGTCCCCACCGGCGGGCGCGGCTCCCGCCCGCCAGATGGGTGATAATGGCAGGGGTGACTATCATTCCGGCATACTTGGTTTTCAGCAGCAGCTCAGTCAGTGTCTCCATATATCTACCTCGAATAAGTTTGTAGAAGTAATATAACAACAATCATGACAAATGCACAATGCACGTACAATACTTCCAGATATTGGAAGTATCTTACAAGGATTGCGTTCGATTGAAAAAATACCTGTTAACTCTATTCATGATGTCCACTACTCTGAGCAGCACAAGGAAAGTCGTCGCCACAGAAAGAAGAACTTCATTCATCGTTTATCTCTGAATGTAAATGAAGTCTCTGACCGCCTTCATTAGTAATTGACGTAACCCGTTCAGTTCTGTTAGTAATTCCTTTATTCGAGAAAACCTGATCGATCTTTCAATACAGCCTATGTGGTTTCATGTTAAATGACAATCCGCAACACAGTACAAAAAAACAGTAACAGGTGAAACATTGAATACCCAATACTATACACCATGATGTTTATCCTGTAGGCACCAACTGCTTATTCAGTCTCTGCCGGCTTAATCAAATGCTCTTCTGTACTCTAAGATATGTGCCCTGTATTCATTGTCCGACAGGCTGATTATCCGTGGTATATCCGTAACAGTCGGCAACTGCCTGAAATACATCCTGACCATCTTGAATTTGCTCTTACGTTTTTTCTTTCGGAATACGTCAAATTCCTGACCTCTCGACCGATTAACACGAAACCTGTCATCCTGTTTTTCAATCAGACCCATCGCCAGCAGCGTATTGAGGGCTGATTCCATCTGCTCTCTATCAGGAACATCCCTGTTGATCCAGTCATAAGCATGAATGATCTCAGGAATAGTGTAAGGTCCACCGCCGCCCCAGAACATAGCAAGGAATATGATAGGTGTATCACGCTGTTCCATTTTATTGTTCATTCGCTAATTTATCACTCATCTGCGAGCTGTGCAAGGTTTAACCCGTCTCAGCACCCTTCAATCCGTGTTAAACAAAGATCCTTCATGAGCAAATATACCAGAATTGTATAATTCTCTTATATCTCTCCCTATTGACAGGGCATGATAACGCCATATCTTTCCCTATAAGAAGGGATAGATATGACAGCAGCAATTGTAGAACAGATTGTAACCGAGGGGCTGAATCTCCATCCTCCGTTGATGATACGCCGTGAGCTGAAACTCCCCACCGCACAAGACCTTGCTACAGTAATACTGGGTATGAGACGATCGGGGAAAACCTGGTTCATGTATCAGACAATAGGAGATCTCCTTGAAGAAGGAATACCCCGGGAGAGAATCCTCTATATCAATTTCGAGGATGATCGGCTCGGTGAGTTAGATCATGGACACATGAGGTTAATTGAAGAGGAATACTTCAGAAGATATCCTGATTTCAGGAACAAATCGGTATGGTTCTTCCTTGATGAGATTCAGGAGGTAAAAGGATGGGAGAGTTATACAAGAACCCTTCTCGACAGAAGAGGGCCAAGGCTGATATTAAGCGGATCCTCTTCAAGGCTTCTAAGTGGTGAAGTTGCGACACAGATGCGCGGTCGATCACTGACCCTGGAAGTAAAACCGTTCAGCTTCAGAGAATATCTCAGATGGAAGGGATTATCCCCGGAAAGGTATCCTGAAAGCTCTACGCGCTCAATAATGGAGAAATACTTTCTGGAATATCTGGATACCGGAGGCTTTCCTGCGGTTCTTCCACTGGAAGAAATGCTACATCGTCAGCTTCTACAGAATTATGTAAATACGGTGATTTTCAGGGATGTAGTAGACCGCTGGGGCGTGACTAACATCACCCTTCTTAAATATGTAGTTCGGAGATTACTTAACTCCTGCAGCTGCAGAACCTCCGTTAACCGAATCTTCAGAGAGGCTAAAGCGAACGGGCTGAATTGCTCGAAGAATACCGTTCATGACTATCTTGGTTATCTTGAGGATGCATATATGGTGGAGAGTATGTTCATCGAGACAGCAAGTGAACGGAGGAGGATGACAAACCCCAGAAAAGTTTATGCAATCGATCAGGGGCTTGTAAACGCCTTTGTGGGACGAAGCGGCGGATGGGGACTGGGAAGGGCACTGGAAGACGCTGTATTTGTAGAGCTTCGCAGAAGAGGCTTCATGCCGTCATATGTTATGTCAAAGAATGGATTCGAGATCGACTTTTCATTCATGAATGGATCGGGTGAACATATACTGATGCAGGTCTGCTCGAAACTTGACGAACAGAATGTTCTGGATAGAGAGACCAGAGCCCTGGCAGCTGATACAAGAGAAGCACGAAGATTGATCATAACCCTTCACGAGGAAAGAAATATCTCCAGGGATGGTCTGGAGATAGAAGTTCTTCCTGCGTGGAAATGGTTCGGGAACAGTACTTTCATGAACACGAAGCCAGGCGGTGCGTGACCGCGGAGTATTCACTCATCCGTTGAATGCGGTTTTCTCCCTGTATTATTCACCAGTGGAATATCATATTGTGAACTATGTATCTCACTACATGACGAATACCAGGATTACAGTTCCAGGGGTGTCTACATACCTCCAGCAGAATTATCATTTGCTATATTGAGTTACTGTAGAATCGAGGAAGTCTTTATAGGTATTACGTTTTGTGAGCAGCTCGGATGCTCATGCAATAACCGGTGAGTTCGCCGCGCTTACAGAAGATGAGGCCGAAAAGATCGAAAGCCTCTATAAAAGCTGCGTCAAAACGAGCAACTGACGATTCTTATCTAAATCTGTTACTTTTCTCGTCGTTGTGGATTCACACTATCCTCAGATCAATTCAAACCTGACGGTTCCATGGTGAAAGAAATAGGGGAATTCTCTTGTACTTTATTACAGTGCTCTGACCGGTATTGTGATTGAATCCCTGTTAAGGGGAAGGCTCGTTTGAGACAGGCAGATCAGACCGCCTGTGCCTTTTTTGAGATTCTGATTGTCCAGAACACTGAAATGCCTTATTGCTTTTACTGTGGGGGATGCGGTCTTCTTAATTTCAATAGGATAAACTGTTCCATCTCTGATAATAAGAAGATCTATTTCCCTTTTGTTCCGGTCTCTGTAATAATACAAAGGTGCATGAAATCCGTTGTGGCAATAGCTCTTCAGGATTTCTACAACAACCCAGGTCTCAAAAATAGGACCGGACATCGCACCGGATTCCAGAGTTTCCGGACTGGACCAGCCTGAAAGATACGAACAGAGACCGGTATCCAGGAAGTAGAGCTTGGGACTTTTTATAAGGCGCTTGGATAAATTGGAATAGTACGGCTCCAGAAAATATATTATTCCTGAAGCCTGTAGAATAGAAAGCCAGCTTTTAGCTGTATTGGGCGCTATATCCGCATCCCTGGCCATATCAGCATAGTTCAGTATTTGTCCGGTTCTGGCAGCACAAATCTTTATGAACTTAAGAAACGACATCTCATCACCAACTCTGGTGAGGTCATGGATGTCCCGC
The DNA here is from genome assembly GCA_021108435.1 of Candidatus Aegiribacteria sp. Taxonomy (NCBI): domain Bacteria; kingdom Pseudomonadati; genus Candidatus Aegiribacteria; species Candidatus Aegiribacteria sp. Next base: position 729 of record JAIOQY010000105.1, on the reverse strand, counting down.
TGAAGATAGGTTTGTACAAAAGAACTGTAAAAGATGTTTCTGTCTTTGCGACCGTATACAGAAATGTCCGGGAATGAGCCTCTCCATATCGTTTCATACAGTTCCTTCAATTCCAGTGAGGGCATCTCAGACAGTCTTCTGTTCATATCACTGGAACCGGGAAGAAACGGTTGATAGGTATCAGCTTTATCTGCCAGCTCAACTCTGGAGAATCCCATGAGATTCAATATTCCCATCCTGCCTGCAAGGGATTCAGAAATCCCCTTCATTAAATGAAACGGCTGAGAACCTGATAGCCAGAACAACCCCGGTTCCTGTTTTCTGTCTGCCGCAATTTTGATGTAAGACAGCAGTTCAGGAGCATATTGAATTTCATCTATGAGCAGAGGTGTTTGGAAACGCTGCAGAAAAAGACCAGGATCATTTTTTGCTAATTCAAGCACAAGGGGATCATCCAGCGAAACATAGGTGCGCTCAGTCATGCAATGCTTAAGAAGTGTGGTTTTTCCAACCTGTCTGGCTCCGGTAACAAGTACAACCTGAAACTGTTCAGAAGTTCTTCTCAGTACATGCTCAAGAGTTCTGCTAAGATACACACGATCTCCTTTTAGATTATTCTTTCTCTCACAAGCTCTAAATATCCCTTCAGAACCAGCATAATAGCTGCTGTGGAACTTTAGAGTATACAATAAGTGCAGCATATACGCAATATGATTGCATTATCGCTGC